>JABFRE010000129.1 GCA_013141325.1 Novosphingobium sp. | reverse complement strand
CCGCGCAGATCGCCGCGCAGCAGGGCATCGTCGTGGAGCCATTCGACCAGCGCCAGCCGCGCCTCGATTGCCGGGGCATCGGTCAGGGGGGCAGACAGATCGTCGGCCAGCTGGCGCGCGCCAGCACCTGTGACGCAGCGATCCACCGCCTCGACCAGACTGCCGCGCCGGCTGCCCTGGCTCGACACCAGGATTTCCAGGCTGGCGCGGGTCGCTTCGTCCATCGCCAGATGAGCATCCCCGGCGCGCGCCACCGGCGGCAGCAGCAAGGGCAGGCTGCCGCGCCCAACGTGCTCAAGGTAGGCAATCAGCCCGCCCGCCGCCGCCATCATCGGCCGGGTGAAGGCGCCGAACCCGTCGAGCGTACTGACAGCGTGGACCGCCTTGAGTCTGGCTTCGCCCTTGTCGCTGGCGAAATCGCGGTGCGGCCGGGCAATCGCATCGAGCGGCGCCTGCGCCCAGTCATCCGGGGCGACCGTCTCGCTTGCCCCCAGCCGGGCCAGCGCTGCGCCCAGCCGGTCGGCCGCACACTCCTCAAGCTCCATCCGTCCGGTCGAAATGTCGCAGGCGGCAATCCCCACCGTACCGCGCACCTCGCAGACCGCCGCCAGCACATTGGCGCGGCGCGGTTCGAGCAGGGCCTCTTCGGTGAGCGTCCCGGCGGTGACGAAACGGACGATATCGCGCGCCACCAGCGCTTTCGATCCGCCGCGCTGCCTGGCCTGTTCGGGGGTTTCGGTCTGCTCGGCAATCGCGACCCGGCATCCGGCCTTGATCAGCCGGGCCAGATAGCCTTCCGCCGAATGGGCCGGAACCCCGCACATCGGCACGCCATCACCCCGGCTGGTCAGCGCGATGTCCAGGATCTGCGCCGCCGCCTTGGCATCGTCGAAGAACAGTTCGAAGAAATCGCCCATCCGGTAAAACAGCAGGCAATCAGCCGCCTGCGCCTTCAGCGCAAAGTATTGGGCCATCATCGGAGTCGCGGGTGCGGACATCGTGCCGGGTTAGCCGGACTGAAGGCGATTCGGGAGGGCGTGATCCCCAGCTTTCCCCTATCGCGTCGCGCGATGCTGGGTTAGGGCCGCCGTGCAAGCCGGAGATCACGCGTGGCCGAAGACATTACCCAGACCAACGAAAGCAACGTCCGCTTCACCGAGCGCGAGGCGCTGTTCTATCACAGCACGATCCGCCCCGGTAAGATCGAGATCATCGCGTCGAAGCCAATGGCCACCCAGCGCGATCTCAGCCTGGCCTATTCGCCGGGCGTTGCCGTGCCGGTCCAGGCGATCGCCGACAATCCCGCCGCTGCCTATGAATATACCGCCAAGGGCAACCTGGTTGCGGTGATTTCCAACGGCACCGCAATCCTGGGCATGGGCAACCTGGGCGCGCTGGCCTCCAAGCCGGTGATGGAAGGCAAGGCGGTGCTGTTCAAGCGCTTCGCCGACGTCGACTCGATCGACATCGAGCTGGCCAGCGAAGACCCCGACGCGCTGATCGAGGCCATCGCGCTGATGGAGCCCAGCTTTGGCGGGATCAACCTGGAAGACATCAAGGCCCCCGAATGCTTCGTGATCGAACAGGCGCTGCGCGAGCGGATGAAGATCCCGGTGATGCACGACGATCAGCACGGCACCGCGATCATCGCCGCCGCCGGGCTGGTCAACGCCTGCTTCCTGACCGGGCGCACGTTCGCTGACGTCAAGGTGGTGGTCAACGGCGCGGGCGCCTCTGCGCTGGCCTGCACCGCGCTGATCAAGTCGATGGGGGTCAAGCATCACAACGTCACCGTCTGTGACCGGTCGGGGGTGATCTACCGCGGCCGCGAAGGCGGGATGGACCAGTGGAAAAGCGCCCACGCGATCGATACCGTCAACCGGACGCTGGAAGAGGCGCTGGACGGGGCCGACATCTTCCTCGGCCTGTCTGCGGCGGGCGCACTCAAGCCCGAATGGGTCGACAAGATGGCGCCGCAGCCGATCATCTTCGCCATGGCCAACCCCGATCCCGAGATCACCCCGCCCGAGGCCAAGGCCGCCCGGCCCGATGCGATCGTCGCGACCGGACGCAGCGACTATCCCAACCAGGTCAACAATGTGCTGGGCTTTCCCTTCATCTTCCGCGGCGCGCTGGATGTCCGCGCGACCGCGATCAACGAGGAGATGAAGATCGCTGCCGCCCACGCGATCGCCCAGCTGGCCCGCGAAACCGTTCCCGAGGAAGTGGCAGCGGCCTATGGCCAGAAATATCAGTTCGGGCCCGATTACATCATCCCCGCGCCGTTCGATCCGCGGCTGATGGAAGTCGTCTCCTCCGCCGTCGCCAAGGCAGCGATGGATACCGGCGTGGCGCAGAAGCCGATTGACGATTTCGATGCCTATCGCACCAGCCTGAAGGCCAGGCTCAACCCTACCACTTCGGTGCTGACCCAGGTCTATGAAACGGTGAAGGCCAATCCCAAGCGGATGATCTTTGCCGAGGCCGAGAACGAGATCGTGCTGCGCGCGGCGATCCAGTACCGCGATTTCGGCTATGGCGAACCGGTGCTGGTCGGCCGCACCGAGGCGGTCCGAACGCGCCTGACCGAACTGGGGATCGAGGATCCCGGCAGCTTCCATATCGAGAATTCGGCAACCAGCAGCCACGTGCCCGCCATGGTTGAGCTGCTGTACGAGCGGCTTCAACGTCGCGGCTTTCTGGAGCGCGACGTCAAGCGGATGGTCAACCAGGACCGCAATGTCTTCGCTTCCTTGCTGCTCAAGCTGGGGGTGGGCGACGCGATGGTGACCGGCATGACCCGCACCTTCGCCCAGACCATGCGCGAAGTGCGCCAGGTGCTCGATCCGCAGGAAGGGCGCCTGCCCTTCGGCATCCACCTGATGATCGGCAAGAACTACACCACCTTCATGGCCGACACGACCGTCAACGAGCGGCCCAGTGCCCAGGATCTGGCGGTGATCGCGCGCGAAACCGCCGCAGTCGCGCGGCGCTTGGGCCACGAGCCGCGCGTCGCCTTCCTGTCCTATTCGACCTTCGGCAATCCGCCGGGGCGCTGGCTCGATTCGATCCGCGATGCGGTGGCGATCCTCGACGCCGAACAACCCGGTTTCGAATACGAAGGCGAACTGGCTCCCGATGCCGCGCTCAATCCGACGGTGATGGCCAACTATCCGTTCTGCCGCCTGTCGGCCCCGGCCAATGTGCTGATCATGCCCGGGCTGCAATCGGCCAATATCTCAGCAAAGCTGCTGCGCGAACTTGGCGGCAACGCCACGATCGGGCCGATGCTGCTGGGGATGGAAAAACCGGTTCAGATCGCGCCAATGACCGCGATCGCTCCCGATGTGCTGACCCTGGCGGTACTCGCGGCGGCCGGCGTGGCGGGCTGAGCATGGAGCCGCCTGCCCGCCCCCGACGCAGCGCGCTCTACCTGCCGGCCAGCAATCCCAGGGCGCTGGCCAAGGCGCGGTCATTGCCTGCCGATGTGGTTATCCTCGATCTGGAGGATGCCGTCGCCCCCGAGGCTAAGCTTGAGGCCCGGCAGGCGGCCTTGGCGGCGCTTGGCGAAGGCGGCTTTGGCGCGCGCGAAGTGGTGGTGCGCTGCAACGCGCTCGATACGCCTTGGGGCGCCGACGATCTCACCGCAGTGGCCGCCGCCGGCCCCGCCGCGGTGCTGGTTCCCAAGATTGTATCGGCCGCCGATGTCGATGCTTACCATGCCGCCCTCGCAGCGGCCCCGGCGCACACGGCGCTGTGGGTGATGATCGAAACCTGTGCGGTGGCCGCGCGGCTGGACGCGGTCGCTGCCCGCGCCGCTTC
>JABFRE010000088.1 GCA_013141325.1 Novosphingobium sp. | reverse complement strand
GGGGTCGAATGGCGGGTCGCGCCGATGGTCTTGTCGACCTTGTGGCCGGGCAGTTGGCCGCCTTCGCCGGGCTTGGCGCCCTGGGCCATCTTGATCTGGATATCGTCTGCATTGACCAGATATTCGGTGGTTACGCCGAACCGGCCGCTGGCTACCTGCTTGATCGCCGAGCGCATCGAATCGCCGTTGGCCATCGGGGTGAACCGTCTGGGATCCTCGCCGCCCTCGCCGGTGTTGGACTTGCCGCCGATCCGGTTCATCGCCACCGCCAGGGTGGTGTGCGCCTCCCAGCTGATCGAGCCATAGCTCATCGCTCCGGTGGCAAAGCGCTTGACGATTTCGCTCGCCGGTTCGACCTCGCTGATGTCGAGCGGCTTTTCGGCCTTGCGCAGCTCCATCAGACCGCGGATCGTCAGCAGCCGCTCGGCCTGTTCGTTGATCGAGCGGGCAAACTCTTCGTAGTTCTTCCAGTCATTCCCGCGCACCGCATGCTGGAGGTTGGCAATGTTCTGCGCGGTCCAGGCGTGCTCCTCGCCGCGCAGCCGGGCCGCGTACATCCCGCCAACGTCGAGCATTGTCTTGTAGATCGGGTTATCGCCATACGCCGCGCGGTGGCGGCGGACGGTTTCTTCGGCCACTTCGGCCAGACCCACGCCTTCGATCGAAGTGGCGGTACCGGTGAAGTATTTGTCGGTGAAGGCGCTCGACAGGCCGACGGCGTCGAAAATCTGCGCCCCGCAATAGGACTGGTAGGTGCTGATGCCCATCTTCGACATCACCTTGAGCACGCCTTTGCCGACCGCCTTGATGTAGTTCTTCTGAACCTCCTTGGCGCTGAGCGGCAGCTCCTTGCGCAAGCGGATGTCTTCCAGCGTTTCAAAGGCGACATAGGGATTGATCGCCTCGGCGCCGTAGCCGGCCAGCACGCAGAAATGATGCACCTCGCGCGCTTCGCCGGTTTCGACCACCAGCCCGGTCTGCATCCGCAGGCCCTTCTTGACCAGGTGGTGGTGGACTGCCGCCGTGGCCAGCAGCGCCGGCATCGGTACCCGGTCCGGCCCCTGGGCGCGGTCTGACAGGATCAGGATGTTCTTGTCGTCGAGCACGGCATCGATCGCTGCCCAGCACATTTCCTTGATCGCCATCTCCAGCCCCTCGGGGCCGCTGGCGGCATCCCAGGTGATGTCGATCGTGGCGGTACGGAAAGCGCCGTCGAGCGCGGCTTCGACCGAGCGGATCTTGGCGACGTCGTCGTTGGAAAGGATCGGCTGGTCGATCTCCAGCCGCTTGTGGCTGCCCGCCCCGTGGCCCAGCAGGTTGGGGCGCGGGCCGATCATCGACACCAGGCTCATCACCAGTTCCTCGCGGATCGGGTCGATCGGCGGGTTGGTGACCTGGGCGAAGTTCTGCTTGAAATAGTCGTAGAGCAGGCGGCTGCGGCTGGAGAGCACGGCGATCGGTGTGTCGGTGCCCATCGACCCCAGCGGATCGTCGGCGCTCACCGCCATCGGTTCAAGGAACCGCGACAGGTCCTCCTGCGTGTAGCCGAAGGCCTGCTGGCGATCGAGCAGGCTGGTGGTCTCCACTGGCAGCTGCGCCAGTTCCGGCTCGATCAGGTCAAGGTCCTTGAGGTTGTACTGAGCGGCTTCCAGCCAGCGCTCATAGGGCTCAGCGCCGGCCAGCTTGGTCTTGAGCTCCTCGTCCTCGATGATCCGCCCCTCGGCGAAGTCGATCAGCAGCATCTTGCCGGGCTGGAGCCGCCACTTGCGGACGATGTTGTCTTCCTTGATCGGCAGCACGCCGCTTTCGGATGCCATCACCACCAGATCGTCGTCGGTCACCAGAAAGCGGGCCGGACGCAGGCCGTTGCGGTCCAGCGTCGCGCCGATCTGGCGCCCGTCGGTAAAGGCCACCGCGGCCGGGCCGTCCCACGGTTCCATCAGTGCCGCGTGGTATTCGTAGAAGGCGCGGCGGGCCGGGTCCATCAGCGGGTTGCCGGCCCAGGCCTCGGGGATCAGCATCATCACCGCGTGGGCCAGACTGTACCCGCCCGCCAGCAGCAGCTCGAGCGCGTTGTCAAGGCAGGCGGTGTCCGATTGCCCGTGCGGGATGATCGGCCACATCTTGTCCAGATCCGGCCCCAGCAGCTCGCTTTCCATCGTCCGGCGCCGGGCGTTCATCCAGTTGACGTTGCCGCGCACGGTGTTGATCTCGCCGTTGTGGGCGATCAGCCGGTAGGGGTGGGCCAGCTTCCAGCTGGGGAAGGTGTTGGTGGAGAAGCGCTGGTGAACCAGCCCCAGCGCCGAAACGCAGGCGGGATCGCGCAGGTCGTCGTAGAAATCGCCGACCTGGGTTGCCAGCAGCAGCCCCTTGTAAACCACCGTCCGGGTCGAGAAGCTGGGCATGTAGAGCTCGGTCAGACCGGGCAGCGCATGCTTTTCGGCCAGGGCGGCCAGCGGGTTCTGGGTCTGCTTGCGGATCGCCAGAATCTTGCGTTCGAAGGCGGCCTCGTCGGCGCAGGTGTCGCCGCGCGCGACGAAGCACTGGCGGATCACCGGCATCTGTTCCAGCACGGTCTTGCCGAGGCCCGCGGCCGTCACCGGAACATCGCGCCAGCCGATCAGGCGCTGGCCTTCCTTGGCGATGAATTTCTCGAAGGTGCCGATCACGAATTCGCGGGCGGCATCGTCCTGCGGCAGAAAGCACATCGCCACCGCATAGTCGCCCAGCGGCGGCAGCTTCAGGCCTTCGCGGTCGGCCCAGCCCCGGAACAGCGCGTCGGGCAGCTGGATCAGGATCCCCGCGCCGTCACCCAGCAGCGGATCGGCGCCAACCGCGCCGCGGTGGTCGAGGTTCTTGAGGATTTCCAGCGCCTGGCTGACGATACCGTGGCTCTGCACGCCCTTGATATGGGCGACGAAGCCCACACCGCAGGCGTCGTGCTCGTTGCGCGGATCGTAAAGGCCCTGGGGCGCCGGAAAACCCATTGAACGTGTCCATCCTTGTCGCAGCCGATCATTCCCGATTCGCGCGCGGGCGGGCGCAAATCACGGAATTCCGGCAATTAAGCGCAACTTTCCCCACCGCGAGAAGCAGTGAAAATTGCGTGAAGCCCTCCCATGACGACAGGAAGCTTCTTTTGCAACTGCGAAAAGGACGCCGCGCACCGGGTTTGCGCCCGGTTCGGCAATGCATAGGTTTTCAGTGCGAAATGCGCGACCGTTCAGGCCGCTCCGCTGATCCGTTGCAGGTTGGACAGCGCCGAGCGCAGCGCGCGTTCGGTTTCCTCGGGATCGGCCACCGCTGTAACCGGCGCACCCTCGATCGGCTGGCCGGGACCGGAGTTCGACGGCGCATCGAAGCGGCGGAACGGACTTGCCTGATGCAGGTCGGGCGAAACCACCGGCGCCACGTCGGTCGCCGAAACTGTCTGACCGCCGGGCAGCGGCACCCGCGGTGCCTGGCCGGGGAAGATCACCACGGGTTCGATTTCCCCGCTGGTGCCGTCCGGCTCCTCGATCCGCACGAACGGATTGCGCAGCGCGGCAGGCTGACCAACGGTGAGCAGCGAGGCATAGCTGTCTTCGCTCTCGGCCGCAGGTGCCGACGTGTCGGGCGCTGCGGCACTGTCGTGATGGTCAAGCGGCGCGGCCGGAGGAGCGGTCGGCACGGGCGTCGGCATGGCTATATGGCGCGGCGGAATCAGGCTGGCGAGCGTGTCATCGTCGTCATCGTCGTCGAAATCGTCGAAGCTCAACGGGCGCAGTGCGACCGGCAGCGGCTGCGGGTCGAGGCTGGGCGAGGCAGCGGACGCTGGCGGGGCAGCAGGCTCGAAGGCGGCGGGCGGGGGTGCCTCGGAGTGCACGGCGGTCTCTGCCGCTTCGATCGGCGGTGCGCAAAGGGCCGGACCGGGCTCGGCGGCAATGCCGTTCGCCGCTTCGTCGCGCAGGGCCTGGCGTGCGGCACGGCGCCGCCGCATCGCCTGCTGCAGACGGCGGGCCAGATCGGCCATGCCCAGATCGGCGAACCCGCCGGGGGCAGGTTCGGATTCGGGATGGGAGTGGGCGGAGAACGCGATGGGGCCGTCGCTGGCCCGCTCCGCAAACAGCGGCGGCGCGGCCGGGGTTTCAAACACCGAAGCCTGATAGCCGGCCTCGCGAACGAGGTCGGCGGTGTCCTGACTGGCGCCGGCTCCGAAAATCTGGCGGTCGGCTGGGTCCTGCGGCTCGACCGGCGCCATTCCGAACACCTGGCGTCCAGCCAGGGCATTGGCTTCGGCATCGCTGGTAGTCGGCTCGGCCCCGGCGGCATGGAACACCTGGCGCGGCTCCGCCTCGCGCGCGTCGGGCGCGCGTTGGGGTGCGGCGGCCTGCGGCTCGTCGGGGCGGGCGGCGTTCCAGTCAACCTGCTCGGGCGCGGTGTCGGATCGCTCGGTAAACTCGCCCAGATCCAGCGCGTCATCCTGTTCTGGGGCATCGTGGCCCAGAATCTGCGGCCGTCCGCCCGGCAAGGGCACCACATCGTGGAGCTCGAACGGGCCGGCCACATCATCGATCGCCAGCGCGCGGCGGCGGCCGGGGCGCGAGGCCGGGCCGGGCATCTCGTCACCAAGTTCCTCGTGCGCGGAAATCGGGCGACGAGCCGGAGCATCGGGGTGACTGTCGCGGGCGCGGACCTTTGGCTCCGCAGCCAAGGTTCCACCCATGGCGCGCTTGCGTTCGGCAAAGGAGGGTTTCGGGCGGGCGAGGCGGCGGGCGATGGTGGCACCGACAATGGCGCCCAGCGCGGCAAGGATCAGCGCAAGGAGAATGCGGGCGGTTACGCCCAGCGGCGGCGCTGCGGCGGGGACAATCAGGTCGATCCGGCTCTTGATCACGAGATTTTCGAGCAGCGAGGGCCGGATCGCCAGAACCCCCAATCCGAAGCAGGCGCTGACCCACAGTGCGACCACCGCCGGAAACAGCGGATTGCTGGTAATCGGCTTGGTCGTCGGCGCTGTGCGCTGGTGCCTGGCCACTTCGTGAAACCCCGTTTGCCTGTTCATTCTTCGCCGATCCCGCCGCTTCAGGCGGCAGCGGGACGATGGCGACCCGTGCTTCGGGCTACCAAGGTTTGGTAAACATCCTGATAACGATAGACGTTGCGGGCCCAGTCATGGTTTGCGGCAATATGCGCGCGGCCTGCGGCGCGGCGCGCCTCCCAGCCCGAACGGTCAGTCAGCAGCGCGGCGAGCGCGGCGGCGCAGGCGGCGGGATCGTCGGGCGCGAACAGCGTTCCGGTTGCTCCGTCGCTGATCAGTTCGCGGTGGCCGCCAACGTCGGAGGCCGCCACCAGCTTGCCCTGGGCCATGGCCTCCAGCGGTTTCAGCGGGGTGACCAGATCGGTCAGGCGGCTGCGCTTGCGCGGATAGGCCATGACATCGATCAGCGCGTAATAGCGCTCAACCTCGGCGTGCGGCACGCGGCCGACAAAGCGGATCGCACCGGCCGCCGGACTGGCTTCGGCCTGAGCCCTGAGCGCGCTCTCCATCGGCCCGCCGCCGACCAGCAGCAGCCGCGCATCAGGAACCTTGCCGATCAGTGCGGGCATGGCGGCGATCAGATCGTCCAGCCCTTCGTAGTCGTAGAAGCTGCCGATAAAGCCGACTACCGGACCGCTGCCCAGGTCCAGACTTTCGGCCAGCGCCGGATCGGGGAGGGTAGCCTCGCCGAACAGTGCCAGATCGACTCCGTTGGGGCTGAGCGTGATCTTGGCCGGATCGGTGCGGCGCTGGACCAGATCGTCCTTCAGGCCCTGGCAGATCGTCACCACCGCGTCGGCCCGGGCGACCACATGATTCTCCAGCTCGCGGGTCAGCCGGTATTTCAGATTTCCTTCGCTGCCGGTGCCGTTGGATACGGCGGCGTCTTCCCAGAACGCGCGGATTTCGTAGACCACGGGGATCCCCAGCCGCTTGCCGGCGAGCAGCGCGGCCTTGCCGCACAGCGCCGGAGAGTGGGCGTGGAGCACGTCGGGCCGCCAGCCGGCGGCCAGCCGGACGATGGCATCGGCCAGAAGGGCGATCTCGCGCCATTCGCGCAAACCCGGCGGGCCGGCCGCCTCGCCGCGGGTCCGGTGGAACAGCAGGCCCTCTGCGGTTTCGGCATCGGGGCCGTCCTGGGTGTGGCGCAGCCCGGTAATGCCGCGCACCTCCAGACCCAGCGCCTGCTGCGCGGTCAGGATCGCGCGGGTGCGAAAGGTATAGCCGCTGTGCAGCGGCAGCGAATGATCGAGGATGTGGAGGATCCGGGTCATGCCGCTTTTCCTAGCCGCGCAAGGCTTAACGCCGCGTCAACCGCGTTCTGGTAAGCGGCTGGACATGGTCGATATCTTCGCCCTTTCGCTCACGCACGCCCTGATGCTGCTCGCCGTCTGGCGGATGCTTCAGCGCGGCGATCTCGATGCCGAACCGGCGGGCGAGGACGGCCCGCGTGCTTAACCTGGCTCTGACCGGCTTTATCGCGCTGCTGTTCGCGCTGGGGCTGCGGCGCCCTTTCGTGTGGGTGCTGGCCTATCTCTACGTCGACATCCTGCTTCCTCAGAAGGTATCCTGGGGCTTCCTCTCGCAGGTACCGATCTCGCTGGTCGCCTTCGTGCTGGCTTTTGCCGGCTGGGCGCTGCTCGATGACAAGCGCGACAGCCGCTTCACCCTGCGGCAGGGACTGATTGCACTGCTGCTGGTCTATTGCGGCATCACCACGATGACCGCCGATTTTCCGGTGGAGGCGGCCGCCAAATGGGCCTGGGTGTGGAAGGCGCTGGTCTTTGCGCTGTTCTTGCCGCTGACTCTGCGCACGCGGCTCAGGATCGAAGCTGCGGCGCTGATCATGGTGCTGTCGATCGGAGCGATCATCATCGACGGCGGGATCAAGTCGCTGGCGGGCGGCGGCGGCTATGGCACGCTGCGGCTGTTCGTGCCCGACAACGCCGGGATCTATGAAGGGTCGACCCTGTCGATGATGGCGATCGCCACGATCCCGCTGATCTGGTGGCTGGCGCGGCATGGCACGCTGTTCAAACCGGGCAAGCCGGTCTGGCTGTTCGCCGCCGCGCTGACCTTTGCCTGCCTGCTGATCCCGGTTGGCACCCAGACCCGCACCGGCCTGCTCTGCATCGGCCTGCTGGGCGTGCTGGCGCTGCGCTCGGTCAAGCGGCGCGTGCTGTACGTGACACTGGTGGGGGCGGCGCTGGTGGTGGCGATCCCGTTCCTGCCCGCCAGCTATACCCAGCGGATGGGTACGATCGAGCACCACGGCGCCGATCAGTCCGCATCGACCCGCGTGGCAGTCTGGAAGTGGACGCTGGAATACGTCAAGGATCACCCCTTTGGCGGCGGTTTCGACGCCTTTCGCGGCAACAAGATCCGGATCGAAACCCGTCGCGCCGTGGGTGAGGGCAACACCGTGAGCGTTGCGGTGGACGAAGCCTTCGATCAGGCCCGCGCCTATCATTCGAGCTATTTCGAGATGCTGGGCGAGCAGGGTTGGCCGGGACTGGTGCTGTGGCTGTGGCTGCAGGCATCGGGGCTGTGGCAGATGGAGCGGGTGCGCGCCCGCTGGAAGAAGCGCACCGCCGAGGATGAAACCTGGCAGGCTCCGCTGGCCAGTGCACTGCAGTATGCTCACTTGATCTACCTGGCCGGATCGCTGTTCGTCGGCATCGCGTTCCAGCCGTTTATGTTCATGATCATCGGCCTGCAATGCGGCCTGTGGAGCTATTTGCGGCGCACCGGGGTGCCGGTTCGCCCTCAAGTCCGGAAGCTGGGCACGGCGCTGCCGGTCAGGGTCCGCGCACAATGAGCGAGACCGCTGCGCCACGCCATCTTGACGTGCTGACCGGGATCCGGGGGATCGCCGCCTGGCTGGTGGTGCTCTATCACATCCGCCTGTCGCTCGCCGATCTGCTCCCCCCCGCAGCGATCGCGGTGCTGGCCAAGGGCTATCTGGCGGTCGATCTGTTCTTCGTGCTCTCGGGCTTCGTGATCTGGTACAACTACGCCGAGCGGATCCGCAGCGGCGGGACGGCGCAGATCCGGCTGTTCCTGTGGCGGCGCTTCGCCCGGATCTGGCCGCTCCACGCCGCCATTCTCGGAGCATTCGGGGCATTCGCGCTGCTGCTGCGCGCCACCGGCCGCGATGCCTCGGGCTATCCCTTCGCGGAAGTGCCGCTGCATGTCGCCCTGGTCCAGAACTGGGGCTTCACCAGCGATCTGGCGTGGAACCACCCGGCCTGGTCGATCAGCACTGAAACAGCGGCCTATCTGCTGTTCCCGGTCTGGGCGCTGGCGGTGCGGTGGGACCGGCTTTCGCGCGTCGCGCTTGGCGCAGTGGCAGCGGCGCTGTGCGGCGCGGTGTGGGCGCTGTTCGCGGCAAATGGCGAAGCCGGCCTTGGCAACGATATCGCCGGGCTGGGCCTGTGGCGCTGCCTTGCCGAATTCGCACTGGGCACGGTGCTGTGCCTGGCCTGGCAGAGCGCGCAGGGCCTTGGTGGCGGGCGGTTCGGCTTTGCCCTGACGGCGCTGGGCTGGACCGCGTTGGGCCTGATCCTGCCGATCCCGGAACCGCTGCTGGTGCCGGCAGCCTTCGCGCTGGGCCTGGCCGCCCTGCTGCAGGCGCGCGGCTGGGTGCAGCGCGCACTGAGCAGCCGCGCGGCCGTCTATCTGGGTGAGGTGTCCTATTCCACCTACCTTGCCCACTTCCTGCTGTTCATTGTCTGGAAGCTCCTGTTCGTCGACGCGTCGCTCCAGCTTGGCTGGGCCGGACTTGGCGGCTTCGTCGCTGTGCTGGCCGCGTTATCGGCCGGGCTCTATCACGGGCTGGAAAAGCCCGCGCAGCGCTGGCTCAACCGCCATCCGCCGCGCTGGGCCGGCGCCGGACAGCGGCTTCCCGCCAACTGATTCGCGTGGCCGGTCGGTGAAGCGGACCGTCGGTGCTGTGCTTGCCGTAGCGGCAGCGGCTGGTTGTTGCGCGGCGCTGCGGCTTGGGCCATGAAGCGCCTTCGCTATCAGCCAGGAGAGGCCCATGACCCCCCAAGAACTCGCAGCCAAGACCGGCGAAGTGATCGGCGTGTCCGATTGGTTCGAAGTCACCCAGGAGCGGATCAACAAGTTCGCTGAGGCGACTGGCGATTTCCAGTTCATCCACATTGACGAGGAAAAGGCCAAGATGACCCCGTTCGGCGGGACCATCGCCCACGGCTTCCTCACGCTGTCGCTGATCCCGGTGCTGAGCGCCACCACGCCGGGCGCCCGCGTCGACGGGGTCAAGATGGGTGTCAACTATGGCGGCAACAAAACCCGCTTCATCTCTCCGGTCCGCTCGGGCAAGCGGGTGCGCGCGCACGTCAAGCTGCTGGAACTGGTCGAAAAGCGTCCGGGTCAGTGGCAGCAGACCAACGAATACACCATCGAGATCGAGGGCGAGGACAAGCCCGCGCTGATCGCCGAATGGATCATGCAGTTCTTCGTTTGATGGCGTCGCCCCGGGCCTGACCCGGGACCGCTGGCCTCCCCGGGCGGACCCTGCACCCAGCGATCCCCGCTTGTGCGGGGATGACGATTTGAAAGGAAATTTCCATGTCACGTGACGCAGTCATCGTATCGACCGCCCGCACCCCGCTGACCAAGGCGGGCCGGGGCGCGTTCAACAACACCACCGGCGCGACGCTGGGCGCTTGGTCGATCAAGGCCGCGGTCGAACGCGCTGGACTGAGCGGGGCCGAGGTCGACGACGTCCTGATGGGCTCGGCGGTGCAGCAGGGCTCGACCGGCGGCAACGTCGCGCGGCTGGCCGCGCTTCGGGCAGGGCTGCCCGTTACCGTCCCGGCGATGACCATCGACCGTCAGTGCTCATCGGGGCTGATGACCATTGCCACGGCGGCCAAACAGGTGCTGGTCGACAACATGGACATCTGCGTCGCTGGCGGGGTCGAAAGCATTTCCAAGGTTGTCGGCAGCGGCAAGATGTTCATCGAGCCCGACCGCGAACTGCTGGAGATGCATCCCCATATCTACATGCCGATGATCGGCACGGCAGAGGTCGTCGCCAAGCGCTACAACATCAGCCGCGAAGCGCAGGACGCCTACTCGCTTCAGTCGCAGCAGCGCACTGCCGCCGCGCAGGCCTCGGGCAAGTTCGACGCAGAAATCGTCGCCTGCGCCGCGACAATGGCGGTGGTCGACAAGGAAACCAAGGAAGTCTCCTACAAGGAGGTGACGGCCGACCGCGACGATTGCAACCGTCCGGACACCACGCTGGAAGGCCTTGCCAGCCTGAAGCCGGTGATGGGTGAAGGCAACTGCATCACCGCCGGCAACGCCAGCCAGCTGTCCGACGGTTCGTCGGCCTGCGTGGTGATGGAAGCCAAGGTTGCCGAGAAGCGCGGCCTGAACCCGCTGGGCCGCTACGTCGGCATGGCGGTGGCCGGCACCGAACCCGACGAAATGGGCATCGGCCCGGTTTTCGCGATTCCCAAGCTTCTGGAGCGCACCGGCCTCAAGATGGACGACATCGGCCTGTGGGAACTGAACGAGGCTTTTGCCGTGCAGGTGCTCTACTGCCGCGACAAGCTGGGGATCCCCGACGAGCTGCTCAACGTCAACGGCGGCTCGATCTCGATCGGCCATCCCTTCGGCATGACCGGCGCGCGCTGCACCGGCCACGCGCTGATCGAAGGCAAGCGCCGCGGCGCCAAGTACGTGGTCGTCACCATGTGCATCGGCGGCGGCCAGGGTGCGGCCGGCCTGTTCGAGGTTTTGTAGTCCCGGCCGCGCACTGCGCACGGTTTCGGGCCGCGCGTTCCCCCGGGGGCGCGCGGCCTTGCCATTTCAGGGCTTTAGGCCCATCTTCGCGGCTTAGAAACGGGTTGGGGGAGCTGCGGGTATGCCCGACAATCTCGGTATCATGGAAATCCTCGGCATTGCCGGCTCGGTCAGCCTGCTGTCGGGCTGGCGGCTGTATCTGACGGTTTTGGCGACAGGCCTTGCCATGCGCTACGGCGTGGTGCCGCTGCCCGAGCATCTCGCCTCGCTTCAGGTGCTGGCCAACCCCTGGGTGATGGGCGTTGCCGGCGTGGCCGCCTTCATGGAATTCTTCGCCGACAAGGTCGCCTGGCTTGATACCATCTGGGATACCATCCACACCTTCATCCGCCCGGTCGGCGGGGCGCTGCTGGCGCTGGCGGTGATCGATCCGGGCGATCCGGCAATGCAGGTGATGGCCTTCCTGCTGGGCGGGGGCGCGTCGTTTCTGGCCCACAGCGGCAAGGCCAGCGCCCGCGCGGTGGTCAACACCAGCCCCGAACCCGTCAGCAATGTGGTCGTCTCGACGGTTGAGGATGTGGCCACCACCGGGCTGCTGTACCTGGCCTATAGCCACCCGATCGCGGCAGGTGCCGTGGCGGCGGTGCTGCTTGTGCTGACGGTAGCGCTGATGGTCATCGCCTGGCGCGTGCTCAGGCGGATCTTCACGCGCGTCCCGGCCGAGCCGGTGCCCGCGGCCTTGGAAAGCTAGGCCACCACCTTCAACGCGGGCCGATCGAACCGGGCGATCCACGCTTCCAGGATCGGGGCGATCTTGTCGCGCCATTTGCTGCCGTTGAAGATGCCGTAGTGACCGACTTCGGGCGCGAGGTGATACTGCTTCTTGGCTTCGGCCAGCCCGGTCGCCAGATGCAGCGCGGCCCTGGTCTGGCCGATCCCGGAAATGTCGTCGCGCTCGCCTTCGACAGCCAGCAGTGCGGTGTCCTTGATCTGGCCCAGATCGACCACCTTGCCGCGGTGGACGAAGGTACCATTGGGCAGCGAATGCTTCTGGAACACCTCTTCTACGGTCTGGAGGTAGTACGCCGCGTTGAGATCGCAGACCGAGCGGTATTCCTCGTAGAAATCCTTGGTTGCGTCCGCGCTTTCGTCGGCGCCTTCCACCAGATGGCGGAACATGTGGTAGTGGCTGAGCATGTGGTTGCCCAGGTTCATGCTCATGAACCCGGCCAGCTGCATGAAGCCCGGATAGACCTGCCGCCCGGCGCCGGGGTACTGTAGCGGCACCGTGCCGATCACGGTGTGGCGGAACCATTCGATCGGGCGCTGCATGGCCAGATCGTTGACCGAGGTTGGCGCTTCGCGGGTATCGATCGGGCCGCCCATCATGGTCAGGGTCAGCGGCCGGCACGGATGCTTGGTATCGGCCATGATCGCCGTGGCGGCGAGCGTCGGCACCGAAGGCTGGCACACCGCCAGCGCGTGGGCGCCGGGACCGACATGTTCGAAGAAGGCGATCAGATAGTCGATGTAGTCGTCCAGATCGAACTCGCCGGCCGCCAGCGGAACCATCTTCGCGTCGGCCCAGTCGGTGATGTAGACCTCGCAGCTTTCGACCATCCGGGCGACCGTGCCGCGCAGCAGGGTGGCGAAGTGGCCGCTCATCGGCGCAACGATCAGCAGACGCGGGGCGTTCTCTGGCAGCCCGGCGTGGGTAAAGCGCAGCAGGTTGCCAAAGGGTTTGTGCAGCACGATCGCCTCGGTCACCGGCCAGGTCTTGCCGCCCGCTTCAACGGATTCGATGTCGAAGGCCGGTTTGCCATAGGGGGCGCTGGCGTGGGCGAACACTTCCAGCGCCGAGGCCATCACCGGCCCCATGCCGGTATAGCCAAACGGCAGCGCCGGATTGTTCAGCATCTGCGCCGCAGCCGAAGCCCAGGTGCTGGCCGCGTTCATCCACGACTTGTTGAGTTCGTATGCGGTGTAAAGCACGTCTCGCGTTCCCCTGCCGACCCTGCCGGGCCTGTGTCTTGCGCCGCATGGTGGCGCGAATTGGCCCATTGTGCAATGCACAAAATGCCGCAGCGCACAACGCGCGCCCGTTGCACCGACGATGCCCTGTTTCAGCCGCGCCGAAACGGCCACGATTATCCCCTTACGCGCGCCATCGGCTGTGCTAGGGCCCGCGGATGAGTTCAGATCCGACGCCCGCGCAACCTGCGGAGCAGCCCGAAGCCGAAACCAAACCCGCACGCAGCCTTGGCCCGCTGCGGATGATCTGGCGCGAAACGGCAAAATATCCGAAGCAGGTGCTGTTCGCCGGGCTGGCTCTCATGGTTACTGCCACGGCCACCATCGCCATTCCCGCCGGTTTTCGCCTGATCATCGACCGCGGCTTCGCCCAAGGCGGCGATGTCGAGGCGATCGGCCGCTGGTTCCGCTATTTGCTGCTGATCGTTGGTGTGCTGGGACTGGGGACGGCAACCCGGTTTTACTTCGTGTCGTGGCTGGGCGAGCGCGTGGTGGCGGATATCCGCCTGAAAGTGCAAGAAAACCTGCTGCGGCTGTCACCCTCGTTCTTCGAGGAGAATAGCCCGAACGAGATTTCCTCGCGGATGACCGCCGACACCGGGCTGATCGAACAGGTGGTCGGGACCACGGTCTCGGTCGCCTTGCGCAACCTGATCATGGGCCTGCTGGGGATCGCGTATCTGTTCTACCTCGCGCCGAAGCTGGCAGCCGGGCTGATCATCGGTATCCCGTTGGTGGTGCTGCCGATCGTCTGGTTCGGGCGCCGGGTCCGCTCGGTTTCGCGCTCCAGCCAGGACCGGGTGGCAGACATTGGCACGATTGTCGCCGAAACGCTGGGCGGGATGCGGGTTGTTCAGGCGTTCAACCAGGAAAAGCGCGAACTCGCCCGGTTCGCCGGAGCGGTCGAAAGCACCTTCGACACCGCGCGCCGCCGGATCCGTCTGCGCGCGGTGATGACCGCGATTGCGATCACGGCAATTTTCGGTTCGATCGTAATGCTGGTCTGGGATGGGGCCATCGGGGTTGCGCGAGGCAGCGTTACCGGCGGAACGATCTTTGCCTTCGTGGTCACGGCGGGGATCGTCGCCGGTGCCTTTGGCGCGCTCACCGAGGTCTATGGCGATCTGCTACGCGGGGCGGGGGCGGCCAGCCGGCTCAACGAACTGCTCAACGAGCCGCCGGCCATCGCAGCCCCGGCGCGGCCGCTGGCGCTGCCCAGCCCGGCGCATGGCAAACTGGCCTTCGAAGCGGTGACCTTCCGCTATCCGACCCGGCTGGAAACCGCCGCGCTGGCCGATTTCAGCCTGATTATCGAACCGGGCGAAACCGTGGCGATCGTCGGCCCGTCCGGCGCGGGCAAATCGACGCTGTTCCAGCTGGCCGAGCGGTTCTACGACCCGCAGGCCGGGACCATCAAGCTCGACGGCATTCCTCTGACGTCGGTCGATCCGGCCGAGATCCGCCGCCGGATGGCGCTGGTCCCGCAGGAAGGCACGCTGTTCGCCGCCTCGGCGCGCGACAATCTGCGCTATGGCAACTGGGAGGCCATCGACGAGGCGATCTGGGACGCCGCGCGCGCCGCCAATGTCGAGAGTTTTCTGCGCGAACTGCCCGATGGGCTCGACACCTTCCTGGGCGAAGGCGGCGCGCGCCTTTCGGGTGGACAGCGCCAGCGCATGGCGATCGCCCGCGCGGTGCTGCGCGCCGCACCGATCCTGCTGCTGGACGAGGCGACCTCCGCGCTCGATGCCGAAAGCGAGCGGCTGGTCCAGGATGCGCTTGACCGGCTGATGCAGGACCGGACCACACTGGTCATCGCCCATCGGCTCGCCACCGTGCGCGCCGCTGACCGGATCGTGGTGATGGACCGTGGCCGGATCGTCGAGAGCGGAACTCACGACGCGCTTAGCAAGGCTGGCGGGCTCTATGCGCGCCTTGCCGCGCTGCAATTCGATGACAAGGCCTTCGCCGCCGCAGGGAAAACATAAATGGACCTGATTGTCACCGCTATCCTGCTCGGCATTGTCGAGGGGCTGACCGAGTTCATTCCCGTCTCCTCGACCGGGCACCTGATCCTGGCCTCCGAGATTTTCGGCTACGATGCCCAGACCTGGGCGGTGTTCAACGTGGTGATCCAGCTCGGCGCGATTCTGGCGGTGGTGGTGCAGTACTGGCGGACCTTCTGGGCGGTGGGCATGGGCCTGCTGCGGCTGGAGCAGACCGCGATCCGCTTTGTGGTCAACCTGCTTGCCGCCTTCATCCCGGCGGTGGTGCTGGGGCTGCTGTTCAAGGACCAGATCCACATGCTGCTGGGCAGCCCCAAGGTGGTGGCCTGGGCGCTGATCGCTGGCGGCGTGGCGATCCTGGCGGTCGAGCGTCTGGCAAAGCCCGGCGCCTATGTGGGCCTTGGCCAGTTGCCGCTGCGCCAGGCGCTGGGCGTGGGCGTGCTGCAATGCCTGGCGATGATCCCCGGGGTCAGCCGCAGCGGCGCGACGATCATGGGGGCGCTGGCGATGGGGATCGACCGGCGTACGGCGGCAGAGTTCAGCTTTTTCCTGGCGATCCCGACCATGCTGGGGGCGACCACGCTGGAACTGCTCGACAACCGCGCCGCGCTGATGGCGGGAACCGGCCCTGTCGGCTGGAGCCACATCGCGGTGGGTTTTGCGGTGTCGTTCGTGGTCGCGCTGGCGGTGATCAAGGTCTTCGTCGCCTATGTCAGTCGCGCCGGCTTCGCTCCCTTTGCCTGGTACAGGATTGCGGCGGGCGCCCTGGCGGTGTTCCTGCTAAGCCGCTGAGCGGGGCCAGCGCCAGGCCAGTGCGGCGATCGCCAGCGTCAGCGGAACCTCGACGGCGGTGAAGAACAGGTAGGACCACGAATCGGCCCCACTCGCGCTCAGCGCCTGGATCGCGGCAAAGGCCAGCCCCCAGACCCCATTGGCCCAGCGCGCGATCTGCACCGGCAGCAGCAGCGTCAGCGCCACCATCAGGCTGGGCACCGCCATCATCACCGAAACGCCCAGCATTACCGGATTGGTCGCTTCACCCAGCGGCCCGATCTGCCCGGCGTTCATGGTGTCGAGCCGGCCCTTCTGGAACAGGGCGAAAAAGTCGGCATAGATATAGCAGAACATGGTCGCCGCCCACAGCGCCGCCAGTTTGGCGCGGGTCGAAACGGGGCTGTCGGCAAGGCGGCCGGGGTCGGTCATCGGGCACGAATCCTTTGGTGCAGTATAAGTGCAATACACCAACAGGCGGGCTTGGCTAGACCGGCCGCGCCCCGCTGCCCCGTCCGCCCCGCAGGAAATACTCCATCGTGCCGCGCTGGAGCACGTCGTCGATGTCGATCACCGCGGTGTTGGCATAGGTGAAGCCGGGGGCCAGGCTGCGGTACAGCCGGTCGAAATCGCGATCGACGGTCTGGTGGTAGAGGTCCGAAAAGCTCTCGATCACGAAGTAGCTGGGCTGCAGATCGTCGATCACATAGTCGGTGCGCATCACCCGGTCGACGTTGAGCATGATCCGGTTAGGGCTCTCCGCCTCAAGGCAGAACACCGCCTCGGCCGGGCCGGACAGGATCCCCGCTCCATAGGCGCGCAGCCCCGCCTCTTCGAGGATCAGTCCGAATTCGACCGTGTACCAGTACAGCGAACCCAGCGCCTTCAGCCGGTTGTACCGCATCGCCTTCCACCCGGCGCGGCCGTATTCCTGCATGTAATCGGCATAGGTCGGATCGGCGAGCATCGGCACGTGGCCGAACACGTCGTGGAACACGTCGGGTTCCTGGATATAGTCGAAAGTCTCGCGGGTGCGGATGAAGTTGCCGGCCGGAAAGCGGCGGTTGGCCAGATGCCAGAAGAACACGTCGTCGGGGATCAGCATCGGCACCGGCACCACGCTCCATCCCGTCAGCGCGCCCAATTCCTCGGACAGCCGCGCGAATTCGGGAACTCCGCCGCGGCCGAGGCCCAGCTTTTGGGTGCCGGCCAGAAAGGCGCTGGCGGCACGGCCGGGCAGCAGATCCATCTGGCGTGCATAGAGATCGTCCCACACCGCATTTTCGTCCGCCGAATAGACGTGCTGCGCGGGTTCGATCCAATCCGCGCCGACGTGGTCCGGGCGCTTCAGCGGCGCGGTGAACACGCCCGGATCGGGATCGGGAAGGCGGGTGAAATCGGTTGTCCCGAGAGTCGCTGCGTCAGACATGGTTACACTTGTAACTTTTCCAAAGCGGGACAGCAACGCCCTTTCGCCGACGTTGCGCCGCGCGGCGCTGTGCAGCATGGTCGCAGGGAAAGGAATCGTTCGCGATGAAGACGCTCAAGCGCAAGAAGTTCGAAAAGCTCTATGCTCCGCTCGAAGAGGAACTGGTCGCGATGGCCCGCTGGGCGGCGAAAACCGGTGCGCGGATCATTATCGTCTTCGAAGGACGCGACACCGCGGGCAAAGGCGGGGCGATCCGCGCCGTGGCTGGCCCGCTCAACCCGCGCCAGTGCCGCACCGTGGCCCTGACCAAGCCGGGCGAGCGCGAGAAGAGCGAATGGTATTTCCAGCGCTATGCCGCGCACCTGCCGGCGGCAGGCGAAATCGTCCTGTTCGACCGTTCGTGGTACAACCGCGCCGGGGTCGAAAAGGTCATGGGCTATTGCACGCCCGAACAGGCCGGGGCCTTCCTTGCCCAGACGCCGCGCTTTGAACAGCTGCTAGTCGATGACGGGATCCTGCTGTTCAAATACTGGCTGACCACCGATCAGGATCAGCAGGAAAAGCGTTTTGCCGAACGGCTGGACGACCCACTCAAGCGCTGGAAGCTGTCCCCCATCGACCTTGCCGCGCGCGAGAAATACGATGCCTATACGCTCGCCCGCGAAGAGATGCTGAAGGCCACCCACACCGGCCACGCTCCCTGGACTCTGGTCGATTTCAACGACCAGCGCCGCGGACGCCTGACGCTTATCCGCGATCTGCTCGACCGGTTGCCCGATACCAAGGTGAACCCGGAGGAGATCGAACTGGCGCCGCTGGGGCATGAGCCGTCGGTCGAAGGGTTTACGGTGCTCAAGCCGATCAAGCCCTACGATCCCGATTGAGCCCGGCTTTGCCTTGACTTTTGCCCCCTGCTGAAGCATTGGCGCGGCCTTCCGGGGCGGCGCGCGCGTGCCGCCCCCGCAGTTTCATGGGCCTTCGCGCCCGAATCGAGAGTTCAGGACAAGACCATGGCGAAGCCCGCAACCGTCAAGATCCGGCTGGTTTCCACCGCCGAAACCGGATTCTTCTATGTCACCAAGAAGAACCCGCGCAACACGACCGAGAAGATGACCTTCCGCAAGTACGATCCGGTCGTGCGCAAGCACGTGGAGTTCAAGGAAGCCAAGATCAAGTAAGGAGGCGCGGGTTCATTCAGAGTTCAAGCCCTGATCCTTAACGGAACCGGCATGAACCGCTTGAACGCCCCACTTCGCACCCTTGCAGGCGCCGCCGCTTTGGCGGCGCTTGTCGTTTCCGTCACCGCCCCGTCCGGCCTTGCGGCGCAGGTTCCTGCAGCGCCTGCCCAAGGCGAGCTGGCCCAGGCCGTCGCCGCGCTGCGCGGCATTTCGACCATGCGCGCCGATTTCGTCCAGACCGACCGCAACGGCCAGCGGGTGAAGGGCGTGCTGACCCTCAAGCGTCCCGGCCGGATCCGCTTCCAGTATGAAAAGGGCGTGCCGATCCTGGTGGTGTCCGATGGCAGCGCGCTGACCTTCGTCGACTACGGCGTGCGCCAGGTGCAGCGCTGGCCGATCAAGAACAGCCCGCTGGGCGCGCTGCTCGATCCCAACCGCGATGTGATGAAGTACGGTCGGCTGGTGCCCACCGACAACCGCAACGTCATCGGCATCGAAGTGCGCGACAAGGGCCATCCCGAATACGGGGTGATCACCCTGCTGTTCGTGCGCAAGGTGTCGGCGCCCGGCGGGCTCGAACTGTCGAGCTGGGCCTCGCTCGACTCGCAGAACACCCGCACGGTGATTTCGCTGTCGAACCAGAGCTACGGACTCGCCGTGCCGGACAGCACGTTCAAGTTCAACGATCCGCGCGGCCCCACTCGTCGATGAGGGCAAACGCCTTGTCGTGGACTGTGCCGCGGGTGCGACAAGTTGCGACAAAGCTGGCGCGATTGTTCATGGGCGAGCAAGCCAAATCGGCCTAGAACGGTTCTCGACGGCGTGGCCAGAGGCGGGTTTCCCCCCTGTTGCCCAACCTCTCAAAGGGCTGCCCCGTCAAGCGTGACGAACGCACAAAGGAACCCTCGGTCCATTGCCCCCGGACCGAGGGTTTTTCTTTTTTGCCGTGCGGATTGGCCCAGAC
>JABFRE010000095.1 GCA_013141325.1 Novosphingobium sp. | reverse complement strand
CTGGAGTGCCGCCCGGCAGCGGCGCAAGCGTCCTCGAACGCAGCAGATTCGGCTGCCCTGCCCGATTGGTGGCCGTGGGCTGCGGGGGGAGCTATCGGCGTCGCGTTCGGCCTGCTGCTCGCCATGCTGCTGCGCCGCCGCGCCGAACGCGCGCTGCCGGTCGCCTTCGAACCGCCGGTGGTGCACGAACCCGCACCCCAGGCTGCCCCCGAGCCTGTGCAGGCGTTGCGTGCCGAAGCCGCCGAGCCTCTGCCTGAGCAGGCCACCAAGGCCCCGTCTGTCGCCGAGCCTGCTCCGGCTCCGGCTCCGGCCGCGCGCCCGGCGGCGGCAGCGAATCCGCAAGGGCTGACCATCGCGTTGGAGGCCCGGCGGATGAGCGCTTCGCTGATGGCCACCACGCTGTCCTACCGGCTGATGGTCACCAATCACGGATCGCAGCCGTTGTCGGCGCTGGCGGTCGAAGGCGACATGGTCTCGGCCCATGCTTCGCTTCCCCCCGATCAGCAGATGGCCAATGGCGGACAGCGGCTGGAACTGCGCCATGCGCTGGTCGCGCTGGCCCCCGGCGAAAGCGCCGAGTTCACCGGTGATTTCCGCCTGCCGCTGGCTGCAGTCACCCCGATCCGCTCCGGCGATGCGGCCTACTTCGTCCCGCTCGCGCGCTTGCGGGTGGAAGCAGCCACGCCGAATGGTCAGCCGCTGATCTGCGCGCAGACCTTTGTCGTCGGCGAGCAGCCTGAAACGCCCGGCGGCGCGCTGCGTCCGTTCCGGCTGGATCTGGGTCCGCGCACCTATTCGCGCATCGGCCAGCGCGCCGTAAGCTAGGCTCGCGCCTGCGGCTTGCCGAAGCGGCGTGATCCCGGCACTCTCACGCTCAACAGGGAGAGAATCGCCGATGCTTCGTCCGCTCCTGCTGCTAGCCGTCGTGGCTTTGCCGGGTCTGGCCCAAGCCCAGACGGTCTATGTCCGCGCCGGGCATCTGATCGATCCAGAGCAGGGGCAGGTTCTGCCCGACCGGTTGATCCGCGTCGAAAACGGGCGGGTGGCAGACGTCGGAGCCTTTTCGCCCCCACCGCCCGGTGCCACACTGATCGACTGGTCAGCCTATTGGGTGCTGCCCGGCCTGATCGACACGCACGTTCATCTGGCCGATATCGAGCAGAGCGCAAATGTCGCCGAGCCACTGCTCCATTCGAATGCCGAGATTGCCTACGTCGGGGCGCGCAACGCCCGCAGGACACTGATGGCCGGGTTCACCAGCGTCCACGATGTGGGCAGCTTCCGCGCCTTTGCAGATGTCGAGCTGCGCAACGCGGTCGAGCGCGGCGACGTGCCGGGGCCGCGGATCAGTGCGGTCGGCGCCTATATCACCGTTCCAGGTGGCGGAGGCGAGGTAACCGGGCTTTCGCCGGACGTAACGATCCCGGCAGATATGCGGGCCGGGGTGGTCACCGATGCCGCCGACACCGCGCGCAAGGTCACCATGCTGTTCCGGTACGGCGCCGATTCGATAAAACTGATTGCAACCGGGGCGGTGCTGGCGGCGGGGACCGAACCGGGGCAGCAGGAGCTTTCCGAAGAGCAGATGCGCGCTGCGGTCGAGGTGGCCCGCGCCCGTGGGTCGTGGGTCACTGCCCATGCCCACGGCGCGGCGGGAATCAAGGCCGCCCTGCGCGCAGGCGTGCGGGGAATAGAGCACGCCAGCCTGATCGACGACGAAGGGATCGCGCTGGCCAAAGCCAGGGGCGCGTTCCTAAGCATGGACATCTACGACGGCGATTTCATTGCCGAAGTGGGCAAGCGCGACGGCTGGAGCGCCGAAATCCTGCGCAAGAACGACGATACCACCGAAGCCCAGCGGCAAGGTTTTGCGCGGGCAGTCAAGGCGGGCGTCAAGCTGGCCTACGGTACCGACGCAGGGGTCTATCCGCACGGGCTCAATGCGCGCCAGTTCAAGTACATGGTGCGGTACGGAATGACGCCGATGCAGGCAATCCGCTCTGCCACCACGGTCGCGGCGGAAATGATGGGCCGCAGCAAGGATGTCGGCGCGCTGTCGCCGGGGCACTGGGCCGACATGATCGCGCTCAGCCGCAATCCGCTGGAGGATGTGACCACGCTCGAGCGGGTCGAGCATGTGATCAAGGGCGGCGATCCGGTCAAATAGAACCTCGGGGCCTAGCAGACCATCCGCGTCTCGCTCGCGAAGGGGCTGAGCCCCAGCCAGTGCTGCATTGTTGCCGCAAGCCGCTCTTCACCGGTCAGCAGCAGCCGCTCGTCCGCGAGGGCGGCGGTGACAGTGTCCAGGCCCATCCAGATCGCGGTCATGGTTCGCACATCGGTGTTGACGAACAGATCGACATCGAAGCCGGGATCGACCGAGCACAGGTCCGCCCCGTCTCCCGGTGTCACGATCAGCCACCAGACACGGCGACCGTGCGGCCCGTCGCGGTAGCGGAACTGGATCACCTTGCGCATCTGCGGCATCGGCTCGGTACGCAGATTGCGGCGCATGTCCCACATCAGCAGCTGCACATCGAGCTTTTGCAGCGAAAGCGCACTGGGCACCCAGCGCTGCCCCCATTTGCCAAGCCCCTCGACGATCCCGCGCAGTTCCAGGCCGGCCTGGGTCAGGCAATATTCCTGGACCGCTGGATCGCCGGCCGCCTGCCTCCGCACAACCAGCTGAGCCTCTTCCAATTCCTTTAGCCGCTGTGACAGCAGAGCCGGCGACATGCGCGGTACGCCTCGGCGAAGCTCGTTGAACCGCGCCGGACCGCAGATCAGTTCGCGCAGCACCAGCATCGTCCACCGCGTGCAGAGCAGTTCCGATGCCATGGCGACGGGGCAGAATTGGTGGTAGGACTGTTCGCTCATGCAATGGACTCCGGGATGGGCTAAACCATACGCCCGCCAGCGTCCCGCCGCACACGAATTGTGCGCATCGGTCGTACAGTATCTGTACCGGCCGGGTTCAGTTTCTGAACTGGAGCATGGCCGATAACGCTCCTAGCCGTCCCTCCATCAGAGGAGAAACGCATATGACCGCCACCGTTGCCGTGATCGCCCCGCAGACCGACTGGTGTGCACTGGCCCGCGAAATTGCTGACCATGCCGCTGCTCTGGCCGAGCAGCACGACGCCGCCGACAGCTTCGTCGAAGAAAGCTTTGACCTGCTCAAACAGGCGGGCCTGTTTGCCGCTCTGGTTCCGGCAGACCTGGGCGGTGGCGGCGCATCCATCGCCACGCTGTGCGAATGCATAGGCATTCTTGCGCGCGGCTGCGGTTCGACCGCTCTGGCCTTTGCCATGCACAGCCATATCGTCGCTGTGGCGGCATGGCGCCGCCAGCACCAGGGCGCGCCGACCGAAGGCCTGCTAAGGCGTGTCGTCAACGAAGGATTGGTGCTGGTGTCGAGCGGTGGCAGTGACTGGCTGGCAAGCGGCGGCGAGGCCGAGCGAGTTGACGGCGGGTATCTGATCCGCGCACGCAAGGGTTTTGCCAGCGGCTCTCCGGTCGGAGATCTGCTGGTTACCAGCGCGGTCACGCAGGACCCTGAAACCGGGCCGACAGTGCTGCATTTCGCGGTGCCGCTGCGCGGCGAAGGCATCGTCCACCATCCGACCTGGCAGACCATCGGCATGCGCGGAACCGGATCGAACGACGTCGAATTCGACAGCGTGTTCGTGGCTGACGCGGCCATTTCGGGCAAGCGGCCGGCCGGCGAATGGCACATGCTGTTCCACGTCATAAGCAAGATAGCCTTCGCGCTGATCTATGCCGCCTATGCCGGGCTGGCCGAAGCTGCCCGTGACAGGGCGGTGGCACTGGCAGCCAGGCGTGCACCCGATCCGCTGGTCGCGCAGATAGCAGGCGAGCTTGAAAACGAGCTGCTGGGCATGCAGCTCGCCCATCGCCGCGCGATCGAAATCGCCGAGAACTGCGCGCCGGGCGAAGCCACCACCAGCGCGGCAATGGCCTGCCGGACCCTCACCGGCCAGCACGCGATCGCCGCCGCAACCAAGGCGATGGAACTGGCGGGCGGGCAAGCCTTTTATCGCAAGGCCGGGCTCGAGCGGATATTCCGCGACGTCCAGGCGGCGCGCTTCCATCCGTTGCAGGAAAAGCAGCAGCTCGATCTGACCGGCCGAACGGCACTGGGCTGGCCGATCTGAGACCGACCGACGGCAACGCCATCCGCGCCTTGACCCGTTTCGGCCGTCGCTGCACCGGGCCGGATTGCAATTGCCGCACATTGCAATACTTTGGCTGCGAAGTAGCTGGAGGGGCAGATGATCCGGTTCGTCTTGGTTTCGAGCATTGCGGTGCTTGCCATTACATGCGGTGATGCTGCGGCCGCGCAAACGACTCCGCCCTCTGCAACACCCGCCGTTGCTGCCCCGGCCGCACTCGAAGCACCGCCACCGCGCATTTCGGCGGCGGCATTTGCCAAGACCGGGGGTATCAGCAAGCCGATCCTTTCGCCGGATGGCAAGCGGATCGCGCTGACTGTCCAGCTTGGCGGCAAGTCGGCCGTGGCGGTGCTCGATTCGGAAACTCGCGCGCCGATCCGCCGGCTCGACATGCCAGACAAGCAGGAGCTTGAATGGTACAAATGGGCCGGTTCAGATCGGCTGCTGATCTCGGCCTCGACGATCGTTCCCTGGTTCGGTGACGAGGCGCGCGCAACCCGACTTGTGCTCAGCGACCTGTCCACCGGAAAGTCGTCGTACATCGTGAAAGGCGAAATGGGACTTGAGGGCGACGATCTGCTCTATACCGATCCCGACGGGCAGTTCGTTCTGCTGGCGATGCAGCGTACGATTTACGACTACCCGTCGGTCTGGCGCTTCCCGCTCGACGGTACGGCAGCAAAAACCGGCAAGGAGATTCAACGGCCCCAGAACGGGATCTGGGAATGGTTCGCCGACGATGCCGGCGTGGTCCGTATGGGCCTCGAATTCGGCAACGCCCGAACCAAGGTCTGGTACCGCAAGACCGATGCTGACCCGTTCCGGGCGATCGCCAAGCTCACCGAAGACAATGTCGACGACCAAATCTGGGATGTGATCAGGATCACGAACGGATCGGACGAAGGCTATGCGCTGAAACCCGACGAAAGCGGTCGGATGGCGTTGCGAAGGTTCAACTACGCAACGCGGACACCCGGAGAAACTGTCTTTGCCGCCCCCGGCTGGGATGTGACCGACTACACGCTGGACAAGGATAACAAGCCGCTCGCCGCCTACTACACCGACGATCGTGACCGCGTGCATTGGTTCGATCCGAAGATGCAGGCGCTGCAGGCAAAGCTGGCCCGGGCGATGCCCAATTCCGACCTGTCGATCGTCTCGCAGGCGCGGGACGATTCGCGGATGATCGTGTGGAGCGCCCACGAAGACGACCCCGGAGCCTACTACCTGTATACGGCGGCCACCCGCAGGCTCGACGCATTTGCGGGCAGCCGCCCTGAAATCGACCCGGCAGTCCTCGCCCGGCCCAAGCCGATATCCTTCACCGCGCGCGACAAGACCGTGGTCCACGGTTACCTGACCCTGCCGCGGGGCAGACCGCCGCGGAACCTGCCGCTGATCGTGCTGCCCCACGGCGGACCCTACGGGGTGCGCGACTGGCTGCGCTATGACGGCGATGTGCAGTTTCTGGCCAACCGCGGCTATGCCGTGATCCAGCCCAATTACCGTGGCTCGGACGGCTACGGTTCGGCGTTTGAAGAGTTGGGCGATGGCCAGATTGGCCGCGCCATGCAGGACGATCTTGACGATGCGGTGGATTGGGCGGTGGCGCAGGGCCTGGCCGATCCCAAGCGGGTCTGCGTCGTCGGCGCCAGCTATGGAGGATATGCGGCGTTGTGGGCGGTAACCCGCAACCCCGAACGCTATCGCTGCGCAGTCAGCTTTGCCGGAGTGACCGACTGGAAGCGGCAGCTCAAGTACGATGACCGGTTCTTCTCATCCAAGGGACGGCGCAAATGGCGGAGCCGCGTAGCGGGCGAGGCAGCGGCGTTCGATCTCGACCTGGTTTCGCCGGTCGTGCAAATCGAAAAGCTGACTCGGCCGGTGCTGCTGACCCACGGCGAAGACGATACCAACGTCCCGTTCAAGCAGTACACGTTGTACCGCGATGCCGCGGCCAAGGCCGGAAAGCCGGTCGAAACTCTGGTCTTCGCCAAGGAAGGGCACGGCTTCAGCAAGCCGGAAAGCGAGCAAAAGTGGTATGAAGCGCTCGAGGCGTTCCTCGTCAGGCACAACCCGGCGGACTGACCCGGGCCCGATCAGGCGGTCAGAAACGCCACCAACGCCTTGACCTTTTTCTGCCGCCACTGCGGCAGCGGGGCGAGCAGCCAATAGGCGTAGCGGCAGCTGTCACGCTCACCCGCAGCATCGTTGCCAAGCAGCAGCGCTGGCACCCGCGCCCGGCCGAGCCCGGCCTGGACGGCCGCCAGCGCCTGCCCCGCATCGCCAACGCTGAGCGGCGCACCTTCGCCGTTGTCACCGCCGGGATTGGGATCGCCCGGCCAGGCAATCCAGGGCCCGTCGCCGACCGAGACGCGGGCCCCGTCACCCAGCTGGACGCCTTCCAGATCGCCCGGTCCGTCGCTCCAGCGCACCGCCAGGTCAAGATTGGCCTCGGTGAAATCGACCGCCGAATCGGGCAGCAGGTTGATTCGCACTTCGGGGTGGTCGGCCCGGAACGCCGCCAACCTTGGCGCAAGCCAGGCGGCGAAGACATCGCGCGGGCAGGCGATGGTGTAGACCAGGCTCGATTGTCCGGCCTGCATCGCCTGAACCGCGTCTTCGAAGTGCAAAAACCCGATCCGCAACGCTTCCAGCCCGGCACCGGCTTCGTCGGTCAGCTCCAGACCCTTGGGGGTACGGCGGAACAGGACCACACCCAGCATGTCTTCCAGCGCGCGGATCTGCTGGCCCACGGCGGCCGGTGTCACCGCCAGCTCGTCCGCTGCGCGGGTGAACGACAGGTGCCGCGCTGCCGCGTCGAGCACGCGCAGGGCGTTGAGGGGCAGGTGCGTGCGCTTCATGGTCCGGCGCTTAACCGGCTGTCGCGGGGGCTGCCAGCGGAAAGAACGGGATCGCGGCTTCGAACTGGGTACCGTCGTCGCGGCGGAAGGTGTAGTGGCCCTCCATGCTGCCGTGCGGTGTGGCGAGCGGGCAGCCCGAGACGTAGTCATGACTCCGCCCCGGCTCGAGCACCGGTTGTTCGCCGACCACCCCTTCGCCTTCGACCAGATTGATCATCCCGCGTCCGTCGGTGATCCGCCAGTGGCGGGTGAGCAGCTGCACGCTGCGGTCCGAATGATTCTCGATCCGGATGTGATAGACCCAGAACCACTTCCCCGCCTCGATCCGCGATTGTTCGGGCAGGAAGTTCACCGCGACGCGCACGGTGATGCCTTCGGTGATGGCGGCGTGCTGGAAAAGCTCCTTCATGACGCCAAGGTAGCGATCCCCGGCGCGCCCGACAATGGTCCAGCGCAACCGAATTCGGCGGATTGGGCGTCGCTCCCCGCTTGGCGGCATTCGCACGGCTTGCTAACCCCGCCCCATGCACGCCGCTCCTCCCGTGACCGAGCTGTTCCTGCTCGCGCTGATCATCATCTTCCTGTTTCCCTATCTGGTCTGGCGTCTGGGCCGGACAGACTACTTCGCACCGCTGGTCGTGGTGCAGATCGTCGCGGGCATCCTGCTGGGGCCGGGCGTGCTGGGCGGGCTGTTCCCGGCCTATTACGAAACCGTCTTCACTCCGCCGGTGATCGGCGCGCTCAACGGAATTGCCTGGTGGGCGGTCATGCTGTTCGTCTTCGTGGCAGGCCTCGAACTCGATCTCCACGAGGCCTGGCACTGGCGGGGAGAAACCGGCCTGACCGCAGGGCTTGCGCTGGGGGTTCCGCTGCTGCTCGGCGCGGGCGCGGCAATGCTGCTGCTGGAACTTGGCGACGCTGCGGCCTGGATCGGCCCGGCCGGCCGCCGCTGGCAATTCGTGCTGGGCGTGGGCATGGCCTGTGCGGTAACCGCGCTGCCAATCCTGGTATTGCTGATGCAGAAGCTCGCAATTCTGCGCACGCCGTTGGGTCAGCGGATCCTGCGCTATGCCAGTCTGGACGATATCATGATCTGGGGCGTTCTGGCGCTGATCCTGCTCGACTGGGACCGGGTCACGCGGCAGATCGGCTTCCTGATCGGCTTCGGCGTGGCGGTGGTGCTGGTCCGCCGCCTGATCGCCGCCCTGCCAGAACGCGACCGCTGGTACGCCGCGCTGGTCTGGCTGGCTGCCTGCGGCTACCTCGCCGATTGGTCCGGGCTGCATTACATGGTCGGCGCGTTCCTGGCCGGCGCGGCGCTCGACGCGAAGTGGTTCGGGATCGAGGCGATCGACCGTTTTCGTGAGGCCGTACTGCTGGCCTTCATGCCGGTGTTCTTCCTGTCGACAGGCCTCAGGACCAGCTGGGACATGGGCGGGATGGCAGCCTTCGCGGCCGCGGCCCTGCTGCTTGCAGCGATGGTGGCGGGCAAGCTGGCCGGTGTCGGGCTGGCTGGACGTATTCTCGGCTGGGGCAAGGGAGAAGCCTGGGTGATCGGTTGGCTGCTGCAGACCAAGGCCTTGATCATGATCATCTTCGTCAACGTGCTGCTCGACAAGGGCGTGATCACCAACAGCGCCTTCACCGCGCTGCTGCTCGCGGCGGTGGGCAGCACCATGTTGACCATCCCGGTCGTCGCCCCGGCGCTGCGCAAGCTGGAGGGTCTGCTGCGCAAGGCCGGTTGAAAACGGGACACCCATTCGCAATAAAGCGGCTTGACACTATTGATAATGACTCGCATTACTGATGCACCCCGGCATCGGAGCGCGTCATGTCCAGTTTGAATGCCCCGTCGATGGACCTGCCGCTGGCAGTCCCGAACGACCCAGACTTGGCGCTGGTGCTGGCTTTGCTGCGCCGGATGGCGGCCCGCGATCTGTTCGAGCCCGAAATTGCCGAGATCGCCCATCAGGGTTTCGGACACAATTTTGAGCGACCGCTAACCCTGCTGCGCGCCTATCTGATCGAAACCGCCAGCGCCTCAACCCGTCAGATCCGGATGGCGCCCGGCGCTACCGGCCGTATGACCAGCGATGAGGGTCAGATGCTCACGATCCTTTCGGCCGCCGCGCACCACCCTGGTCAGGTTTCGGGGATGCTGCAGGAACTGTGCGCAAGCAGCGACGTCGCGGCCCCGCAGGCCATCGTCGGCTTGCTGGCAAGCGTGCTGACCGGCGCAGGCTGTCCGCTGACGCCGGCCGGATACGCGGTGAACTAAAGCCCGGCTGCCGTCAGCGCCTGGTCCAGATCCTCGATCAGATCGAGCGGATCCTCCAGCCCGACGTTGATCCGCAGCATCCCCTCGCTCACCCCCATTTCGGCGCGCGCTTCGGCGCTGACCGAATAGTGGGTGGTCGACGCGTTGTGGCAAAGCAGCGAACGCGAATCCCCGATGTTGTTCGAAATGTCGATCAGGCGCAGCGCATCGAGCAAGGCGAAGGCCTGCGTGCGGTCCTCCACCTCGAAGCTGAAGATCGACCCGCAGGCGTCCATCTGCTGCATTGCCAGGTTGTGCTGGGGATGGCTGGCCAGGCCGGGATGGTTGATCCGGGACACCCGCCCTTCGAGAAACCGGCCGACCGCCAGTGCATTCTCGCTCTGCCGCCTGACCCTGAGGTCCAGCGTTTCAAGCCCCTTCAGCACCACCCAGGCGTTGAACGGGGAAAGGTTGGGTCCGGTGTTGCGCTGGAACGGCAGCAGCAGATTGTTGATGAAATCGGCCGAGCCGACCACCGCACCGGCCAGCACGCGGCCCTGCCCGTCCATCAGCTTGGTCGCCGAATAGGCCACCACGTCGGCCCCGAATTCCAGCGGGCGTTGCAACGCCGAGGTACAGAAGGCGTTGTCGACCACAGTGGTGATTCCGTGTTTTTTCGCCAACCCGCAAACGAAGGCCAGATCGACGATGTCCATCGTCGGATTGGCGGGGGTTTCGAAGAAGAACACCTTGGTGTTGGGCCGGATCGCCGCCTCCCACGCGGCGTTGTCGCGCGCGTCGATGGTGGTCGCGGTGATCCCGAAGCGCGGCAGCAGATTGTCGACCAGCCAGCGGCACGATCCGAAGGCGGCACGTGCGGCCACCACGTGATCGCCCTGGCTGAGCTGGCACAGCAACGCTGCCGTCATTGCCGCCATGCCGGTGGCCTGGACCCGGCAGGCCTCGGCCCCGTCCATCACCGCAATCCGCTCTTCCAGCATGGCAACGGTGGGGTTCTGAAGCCGCGAATAGGTCATCCCCTCGGCCTCGCCAGCAAAGCGCGCGGCCACCGTCGCGGCATCGTCGAACGAATAGCCCGAGGTCAGGAACAGCGCTTCGCTGGTTTCCCCCTGCTCGCTGCGCCAGGTCCCGGCGCGCACCGCCTGCGTGGCCGGGCGCCAGGTGCGGGTAATCGAGCGGTCTTGTCCGGTAGAGCGTTTCATAGCCCTTCGCCTTACGCAGCCGTGTTGCACGGGGCAAGCATGCTCAGCGCGCAAAAGCGCCCGCAAGGGCGGCGTCGGCAACATCGCCGCGCCCCGCAAGGTCGAGCACGACGGCGCCTTCGATCATGACAAGGATCGTGCGCGCGGCAGCAGCTGGGTCAGGATCGTCCTGCGGCAGGTGCACCGTGATCCAATCCAGCAGCTGCGCGACGATTGTTCCTCCGACATCGAGATAAGCGCTCTCTCCCGCTGCGGCTGCGGCAAGGATCTGCATCCAAACGCGCATCACCGGGCGCATCTGTGCGGATCGTGAAATGGCTGCAAGCTGCGAGAGGCATTCCGTGCGGCTGGCTGCTCGCGAAGCTGAGACCTGAGCGTCAAGCGTCTGCCCGAACAGTGCGGTCAGCGCGATCAAAATCTCGGCAATCAGCGCCTGTTTGCTTCCGAAATGATAGATCAGCATGCGGTCGCTGGTGCCGGCAGCGCGCGCCAACGGGCGCAGGCTGGCATCGGCAATCCCGTGCTGAAGCACATGCGCGACCATCGCCTGAACCATCGCCTGTTTCGCTTGCGCCATCGCCCACAACTTTCCTGTAGCGTGTGCTACATCGAACACCTATGTAGCACACGCTACATTTGATTCGCTTTGCCTTAGGAGCCCATAGCATGACCATGTTCGATTTGCTGTTTGTCGCCGGGGCCGTTGGTGCGGTCGGGTTTATGGCGGTGATTGCCGCCGGTCGCAGCGGCATGGGCAACTGGGTCATCGCTGCCATGCTGGCAACAGGGTTCATGGCCTTTTCGCTGGTCCCGATCATCGAGGAAGGGCCAATGGTCGTTGTCGCCAATCACACCGTGAACTTCTGGGGAGTGCAGGTCTGGTTCGATCTGCTGTTCGCACTCGGCAGCGCCGTTTTCCTTGCCGCACCGCGCGCGCGCCGGGTTGGTATGGCGATTGGCCCATGGCTGATCCCGGTCGTGTTGCTGGGCAGTATTGGCCTGTTCGTCCTGCTGGCCCGTCTGTTCTGGCTGGAACAAAACACCCCGGCGCAGGCCTGATCGCACCGCAAGCCCGTTGCGCTGATCGGCGCCGCCCGATAACCCGGCGCAATGGGCGCGCGCTTTACCAAGGACCGAGACCCGGCAGACTGGTGCGCCGTGCTGGTGGTGTTCTTTCTGGCGCTGGTCTGGTGGCGGCTGGGAACGCCCAGCCAGATCTACTTCGACGAGATTCACTACGTTCCAGCCGCGCGCAAGCTGATCGAGGGTGCGCGCGTCAATGCCGAGCATCCGATGTTGGGCAAGGCCCTGATTGCCGCAGCGATTCGTTGGCTGGGTGATACGCCGTTACACTGGCGGATCCCCTCCGCTATCGCCGGCGGGATCGGCCTGTTCGCCTTTTCGCGGGCGTTCTGGTTCATCAGCGGCAGCCGCCGCGCGACGCTGATCGCGCTGTTTCTGGTGGCGACCGATTTCGCGTGGTTCATCCAGAGCCGGATCGCGATGCTGGATATGTTCATGGCCTGCTTCGGCATGGCGGCGCTGTGGATGTTCGCGGCTGCGATCCGTCACCCGCAGCAGGGCCGTTGGCGGCTGGCCGTGGGCGGCCTGTTTGCCGGCCTCGCCCTCGGGGCCAAGTGGTCTGTCGCGCCGGCGTTGGTGCTGCCCGGGTTGGGGTTCCTGGTGCTCAAACTGAAAGACACCGGGCGGCATTTCCTGTGGGCCCGTTCGGGCGGCCCGGTGCCCGGAATCAGCCTGGTAGAGGCCGGTTTCTGGCTCGGGCTGTGGCCGCTTGCTGTCTATTGGCTTACCTTCTGGCCCGCGTTCCACTGGGCCAGCAACCCGGTCAATCCGTGGGATCCGATTGGCTGGCACCGGGAGATGCTGCGCCTGCAGGACAGCGTCACCAAGCTGCATCCCTATCGCAGCCAATGGTACCAGTGGATCGCGAACTGGCGCGCGGTGTGGTATCTCTATCAGCCGGTTGACGGGGCCCAGCGCGGGATCGTGCTGATCGGCAATCCCTTCACCATGCTGGCGGGGCTGCCCGCCTTTCTTTGGGCGCTGTGGGCCGGGATCATGCGGCAACGCCGCGATGCCTTGGCCTTCGCCATGCTCTTTCTCACTACGCTGGGGTTCTGGGCGCTGTCGGGCAAGCCTATCCAGTTCTATTATCACTACCTGCTGCCCGGCACGTTCCTCATGGCCTGTCTGGCGCTGGCGCTCGACGAACTGTGGCGACTGCCCGACCGCCGTCGTTGGCTAGGTCCGGCTGCACTGGTGCTGAGCGCGGCGCTGTTCGTCTATTTCTATCCTATCATCTCAGCCGGGAAACTGTGCTGCGGACGTCCCAGTTTCGAACAGTGGATGTGGCTGCGAAGCTGGCGTTAGCCCGTCAACCGGTACATCTTTTCGCTGGCGACCGGTGCTGCACGGGGCCATAGGATCCCCCGGGCAACATCACGAACGAGGCAGGGCCGTACCGATGACCGGCTTGCAGGCACGATTCTTTTCGCCGGACGACCCGCTGCGCCTGCTCAAGCGGGTTACGGTGGGGACGTGCCTGCTGTTCTGGGCCGCCACGTTCGTAAGCGACAGCATCGTCTGGGGTATTGCCGGGGTCGATCCGGTCGATTCCGCGCTGGGCAAGTTGGCCGGCTGCCTGGTCGGCGTGCCAACTTGCCTGGCGCTTGCGGCCATCATCTATCGCAACCGCGACCGATCGCTGCCCATCAAGCTGGGCCTGTGCTTCGTCCTGGCGCTGCTCGCCGCGCCGCTGTTCGCGCTGCTGGATCTGGCGATCTTCGCGATCGATGTCGGCATGCCGATCGAAGTCCCGTGGACCTATGTCGGCCGCTCGATCGTCAGCTGCTTTGCCACCTTCATCAGCTGGTGCTGCCTGTTTGTGGCTCTGCTGTACCATTTCCAGATGCGCGAGCAGGAACGGCGGCTGGCCGCCTCGCGCGAGGAGGCGCTGGCCGCGCAGATGCGGGCGCTGCGCTATCAGGTCAATCCGCACTTCCTGTTCAACACGCTAAACTCGATCGCAGCGCTGGTCGAGGAAGGGGCCGGAGACCGCGCCCAAAGCATGATCAATTCGCTGGGCGATTTTCTGCATGAAACGCTCAGGCTTGACCCGATGCAGGATACCACGCTCAGGCAGGAGCTGGCGATGCAGGCCAATTATCTGGCGATCGAGGCCGAACGGTTTCCACAGCGAATGGAAGTGGACATCGATGTCCCTGCCGAGCTGCTGACCGCGCGGGTGCCCAGCCTGATTCTTCAGCCGCTGATCGAGAATGCGGTCAAACACGGGGTTGGCGTCGGCATGGGCAAGACCGGAATCCGGATCGCCGCACGCCATGTTCGCGACTCACTTGAGTTGACTGTCGAGAACAACCTTCCCGATAGCGAAGCCGCCAGCTACCGTGATCGCCACGGCCTTGGCATCGGCCTGCGCAACGTCTCCGAAAGGCTGTCGGCGCGCTTTGCCGACCACGCCAGGCTTGAATCGGGAATCGGCGATGGCGGCGTGTTTCGCGCGGTGATTGTGCTGCCGCTCTCGATCGAAAAGAGCGAGCCTGAACGACCCGCCGCGATCCCGCCGCAGCGATCGGCAGGTCAATCCGTCAAGACCCTTCAACTGCAGTGAAACCTGCCGACCGGACCGCCTGGATGAGCGGCCCGGTCGGTTTCAGGCTTTCCGCCGCAGAGAGCAGCGGCAAGACACGACCCGTCGGGCACTCGCTAGCTCTTGTGCCAGCCCGATGGGCTTGATGGGCACCGATACCTGTTCGGGGCAGTGGTAGGCGCACATCCGGGCGGGACCGATCGGGCGCCGGTTGTCCGGCTGCCCCATAGTCCGTTCACCGGAAATGTTCCGGCGATTGGCGATCCCGTCATGGGCAGGGTCTAAGCGCCGTTTCTGGCATTGCCATGCTGTATTCGGCGGGCGGCTGTCTGGCCCGGCTTCGCGGTGGCCCATTCGACGAACGGCGGCGGAGCGGTCATCAACCGCTGCGACCGGCCCGGCGCCGGAAGCGCAGGACGCGTCAGTATTTGCCCCAGACGAACTTGCTCGACAGCGCAAAATTCCACACCGAACCCAGCACGATGCCGACGATGGCGGCCGGATAGGGATTGAACCCGATCCGCACCAGCGCAGTGGCCGCCCCGATATTCGCCAGCAGCCCAAACGCACAGGTCAGCAAAAACCGCGCCCAGCCCGTCAACACCGGTCCGAACCCGCGCAGCCGCTTGTCGGCATAGGTCAGTTCGTTGTTGAGCACGAAGTTGAAGGTCATCGCCACCAGCGCTGCCAGGGTCTGGCCGGTGATGAAAGCCGCTTCCTTGGGATAGTGGCTGACCGCAAAGCTGGCGCCGAACAGGTTTAGAACCAGCGCGAGCACCGCCATGTGCACGACCACGCCGAATGCGCCGATCGTGCCGAACAGAGCGAAGCGCGTGGGAATCCAGCGGCCCAGCCATTTGTCGTAGAGCCCGACCAGGAATTCGAACACCACGGTGCGGTCCAGCTTGCTTTCACCATCGGCGCGCGCCGCAAAATTGAGCGGGAATTCCTTGATCCTGAGCGGAGCATCAACCGTGGCCAGGATATCGAGCAGAATCTTGAAACCGACGCCCGAGAGCCGGTGGGCATCGGCGCGCAGTACCTGGCTGCGCAGCATGAAATAGCCGCTCATCGGATCGGTCAGCTCAACCCCGGTGACCTTGTTGGCGATCCGATTGGCCAGCCCCGATGCCTTGACCCGGTCGGGCCGACCCCAGGCTTCGGTGCTGGCGCCTTCGGCAAAGCGCGAGGCATAGGCCAGATCGAACGCGCCGCCTTCAAGCGCGGCCAGCATGCCGGGTAGCAAGGCCGGATCGTGCTGATGATCGGCATCCATGACCGCCACCACCGGTGCAGCGGTCGCGCACATGCCCTCGATCGCGGCCGAGGACAGACCGCGGCGGCCGATCCGCTGGATCACCCGCACCCGCGGATCGTCCTGGGCGATTGACCGCGCCTCATCGGCGGTGCCGTCGGGGCTGTTGTCATCGACCACAATCGCTTCCCACGCGATCCCGGCCAGTGCGGCATCGAGCCGCTCGATCATCGAGCGCAGGTTGCCGCGCTCATTGTAGGTGGGAAGAACCACGCCGAGCCGCAGGGTCATGCCAATCGCTCCACAATTGCATCGCCGATCGCAGCCGTGCCGAGCGCGCCGCCAAGGTCCGCGCCGCGCACACCGTCGTGCAGCGCCTGCCCGACGGCAGCTTCGATCCGCGCCGCATCCGCCTCGCGCCCGAACGAGTGGCGCAGCAGCATCGCCGCCGAAAGGATCGTCGCCATCGGATTGGCCAGCCCCTTGCCCGCGATGTCCGGGGCGGAGCCGTGGATCGGCTCGTACAGCCCTTTGGTTCCTTCCGCGAGACTGGCCGAAGCAAGCAAACCGATCGAACCGACGCACATCGAGGCTTGATCCGAGAGGATATCGCCAAACAGGTTGCCGGTGACGATCACGTCGAACTGGCCGGGATTGCGCACGAGCTGCATCGCCGCGTTGTCGACATACATGTGGCTCAGCTCAACCTCGGGGTAATCGCGGGCCACCTCGATCACCACGTCGCGCCACAGCTGCGAGGTTTCCAGGACATTGGCCTTGTCGACCGAGCACAGCCGCCGCTTGCGGCCCATCGCCGCCTTGAACCCGACGTGGGCGATACGGCGCACCTCATCTTCGGCATAGGCCATCATGTCCCAGCCCTGCCGGCGTCCGTCGGGCAGGATGCGGATGCCTTTCTCACCGAAGTAGACGTCCCCGTTGAGCTCGCGCACGATCAGCAGGTCGATCGCACCGGCAACCTCAGGACGAAGTGCAGAAGCATCTTCCAGGCCTTTGAAAAGTTTGGCCGGACGCAGGTTGGCAAACAGGCCCAGTTCCTTGCGCAGCCCCAGGATGGCCTGCTCGGGCCTCAGCTGGCGTTCCAGCGCGTCGCAATCCGGATCGCCGACCGCGCCGAACAGGATCGCATCGCAGCTGCGCGCCATTTCGAGCGTTTCAGCCGGCAGCGGATGACCGTGGCGCTTGTAGGCCACGCCGCCAACGTCGCCTTCGAACAGGACCAGTTCCGGCAGGCGCAGCGCTTCGAGCACGCGCACCGCCTCGCGGGTCACTTCGGGGCCGATGCCATCGCCGGCAAAAACCGCTATCTTCATGGCAATCCGTCTTCTAGCTGATCCGCGCCAGCCGCTGGCGCAGCAGGACGCGCGCCCCCATAACATCGCCGCGCCGATCGGCAAGCAGATAGCGCTCAAGCTGCTGGCCCAATACGTCGAACGCGGCCAGCGGGGCGGCGGGGTCGGGGCTGTCGGGCGGGCCACTGCCGCCATAGCCCAACTCGCGCAGCACCAGCGTTTCATAAGCCAGCAATCCGGGCAGCCACCCGCGCGCCGAGGGTGCGTGGCAGACCGCATCAAGCAGGGCCGACAGCGCCTGATAGATCGATGGATAGGCATGGCGTTCGGGCAAGGTTGACGCCGCCAGCGCGCAGGCCCACCCGATTGCCGCGGCCGGCAAAGGCTCGCCCAGCCACGGTCCGCGGCTGATGACAAGCTCCAGCCTGGCAAAGGGCAGCTGGCTCTCGCTGCGCTGGCGCAGTTCGGCATCGACGACGTTGCCCGGGATCAGCACCGGCCGCAGCTGACGCCCGCGTCCACCCGCAACGTAGGCTGCTATCAGTCCGTAACGCTCGGTCATGAGCCGCGCGATCACCCCCGTCTCGCCGTGCGGACGGGCAGAGCAGACGATGGCGGGGGCGGAAAGCTGCATTGGGCGACTGTGGCGCGAAACCGCAGGTGTTGAAAGGGTTCACGCAGAGACGCAGAGAAGAAGGAGAGACGCAGAGGAATTAAGTCTGCGGCGAATGCCGCCTTTACCGCAAGTGATCTGGTCTGGCGCATAGGTGGCGATCGGAACTGAAGCCTGCGGCTTCGCCCATCACCTCCGCGTCCTTCCTTCTTCTCTGCGTCTCTGCGCGAACCAAATCTTACTTTTTCGCCTTGCCTTTGAGCGCGGCTTCAAGCGCGGCCACGCGGGCCGTCAGCGCCTCGCTGTCTTCACGCGCCTTGGCGGCCATGTCCTTGACCGCGTCGAATTCGTCGCGCGACACGAAATCGAGGCCGCCGAGCCCTTCGCGCACCCGCTCACGCGCCGCGTCGCGGGCTTCGCGGCCCATCCCGGCCACGGTTCCGGCGGCGCTGTTGAGCAGCTTGGCAATATCGGCGAGCAGGGGGTTTTCGCTTTGCATGGCGGTAAGATGGTCCTTGGCAGCGGCGCGATCAAGGGTTCACTTGAATTCAACCGTCGCGGCAGGATCGCCGCCAGACGTGCCGTCAGCACCGGGATTGGCGTCAAGGAACTGCCAGTTGAGCACCGTCGCGAACAGCACCCAGGCCAGATAGGGGAGCAGCAGCAGCGCTGCGAGCGGCCGAACCTTGTAGAACAGCAGCACCGTCACGATCACCGCCAGATCGATTACCCCCAGCAGGATCAGCCCCGCCTTGATCTGATGCAGGCCGAAGAACACCGGTGACCACGCCAGATTGAGCAGCAGCTGCACTGCGAACATCGTCACCGCCGCCTTGCGTGCGGAAGCCCCGCGGGCGGTTACGACCAGAGCCAGAGCAAGGCCCATCAGCACATACAGGATCGACCAGACGATCCCGAACGTCGCGGGCGGCGGGAACAGCGACGGTTTGACCAAGCTGGCAAACCAGGGGTTGGTGGGCCCGCTGCTTGCCGCCGCACCCGAAAGGAAGCCCAACATCAGAATGCCGGGGACAAGGACCAGCGCCCAGCGCGCAAAGGACGCGCGCAACTGGCCGGGCGACGCAAGCTCACTCATACGTAAAACCTCGATTCGCAGGGGCGATGCGCACTGATACTGGCGAGGCCGCGCGTGCTACGCAATGGTACCAGCATTATTCCCGGTACGCCGCGATCAGGAATTCCACATTTCCTTCCGGGCCGGTGATCGGGCTTTCGACAATTCCCTGCACTTTCCAACCCAGTTGCTCGATCCAGCTGTGTACCTCTTCGCAAACCCGCTGGTGCAAGGCGGCATCGCGCACCACCCCGCCCTTGCCCACCTCGCTGCGGCCAACCTCGAACTGCGGTTTGATCAGCGCGACCAGTTGACACGGCGTGGCCGCCAGTCGCAGCGGCACGTCCAATACCTTGGCCAGCGAAATGAAACTGGCGTCGCAGACCACCCAGCCGCACGGGGCATCGATCTGCGCCGCTGTCAGCACCCGTGCACTGGTCTGCTCCAGCACGGTGACGCGCGGATCCTGCCGCAGTTTCCAGGCCAGCTGGTTGGTGCCCGAATCAACCGCGAAGACCCGGACCGCCCCCTTGCTGAGCAGCACGTCGGTGAACCCGCCGGTGGAACTGCCAATGTCCATGGCGACGGCTCCGGCGGGGTCCAGATCGAAATAGTCAACCGCATGGGCTAGCTTGATCCCGCCCCGCGAAACCCACGGGTGATCGCGGCCGCGCACTTCCAGCGGGGCATCGCCCGGCAGTGCCTGCCCCGGCTTTGTCAGCTTGGATTCGCCCGAAAAGACCACCCCAGCCAGCACCAGAGCGGCCGCGCGCGTCCGGCTTTCGACGAGGCCGCGCTCTACCAGCAGCTGGTCGACGCGGGACTTGGGGCTTTTGCTCATGGCGGGCTGGCTCTTGTGATGCGCGCCGCCTCCTTCCATAGAAGGGACGTGAAGGCAATTCATCCTCCCTGGCGGAC
>JABFRE010000003.1 GCA_013141325.1 Novosphingobium sp. | reverse complement strand
ACGTGACCGAGGACGCCTTGCGCGCCTTCCTTGGGCAGACCATCGCGCCCTTCAAGGTGCCGGTGCGGCTGTGGCAGGAACACGAAACCCTGCCGCGTCTGGGCACCGAAAAGGTTGACAAGCGCACGCTTCGCGCCCGTTACCTGACAGTGTGGGAAAGCGAACAGAAGAACCCGGGGTGACTGCAAGCCGGATCGCCAACCAGCGCGCGATCATCGATCGGCGCGCGCTGACCGATGCGATCTGGACGGTGATCGACGCCGTCGGCGCGGCGCAGGCCCGCCCGCAGGTGGTCGAACTGCTGCGCGCGGCGCTGGCCGATGGCCGCACGGAAATCGCGGCGCGGCTGGCGGCCAAACCTTCGGCCGGGCATGACTGCGCCGAGGCCCAGGCCTTTCTGGTCGATCAGCTGGTGCGGGTGATCCACGACCATGTGATCGAGGCAGTTTATCGAGCCAGCAACCGTTCCACCGGCGAGCGGCTGACGATCATGGCGGTGGGCGGCTATGGCCGGGGCGAAATGGCGCCGCATTCGGACGTCGACATCGCCTTCATCACCCCGTCCAAGCAGACCGCCTGGTGCGAACAGGTGATCGAGGCGATGCTCTATTTCCTGTGGGATCTGGGGCTCAAGGTCGGCCATTCCAGCCGTTCGCTCGACGATTGCGTGCGGATGGGGCGCAGCGACCTGACGATCCGCACCGCGATGCTCGAAGGGCGCTATGCCTGGGGCGACCAGGCGCTGTTCGACGAGGCCCGCGCCCGGTTCTGGGCCGAAGTCGTCGCCGGGACCGAACGCCAGTTCGTCGCCGAAAAGCTGGCCGAGCGCAACGATCGGCACAAGCGGCTGGGCGACAGCCGCTATGTGGTCGAACCCAATATCAAGGAGGGCAAGGGCGGCCTGCGCGACCTGCACACGCTCTACTGGATCGGCAAGTACATCCACCACGTCCGCGATGTGTCGGAACTGGTCGGTGTGGGGCTGCTGACCCCGGCGGAGTACCGCGCCTTTCGCCGGGCAGAAAACTTCTTCTGGGCGGTGCGCTGTCACCTCCACACCATCACCGGCCGCGCCGAGGACCGGCTGACTTTCGATCTTCAGCGCGAAGTGGCGGCGCGGATGCAGTTTGCCGACCGGCCGGGCAAGAGCGCGGTCGAACGCTTCATGCAGTACTTCTTCCTTCAGGCAAAGCGAGTCGGCCATCTGACCGGGTTGTTCCTGGCCCAGCTGGACGATCAGTTCGCCAAAAAGCAGCCGCGCGGCCTGCTCGCGGGGTTCCGGGCGCGGCGGCGGATGCTGAAGGGCTATGTGGTGTTCGGGGGGCGGATCAACGTGCCCGCCGACGGCTGGTTTGCCGAAGACCCGGTCCGCCTGATCGAGATTTTCGTGCTGGCCGATGCCCATGCGCTGGAACTGCACCCCGATGCCATGCGTCTTGCGGTGCGTGACGCCCGGCTGGTCGATGCCGTGCGCGGCGATGCCCGCGCCAACGCGCTGTTCATGGAGCTTCTGACCAGCCGCCACGATCCCGAGAGCGCGCTGCGCTGGCTCAACGAGGCCGGGGTCTTCGGGCGGTTCGTTCCTGATTTCGGCCGGGTCAACGCCCAGATGCAGTTCGACATGTACCACCACTATACCGTCGACGAGCACACTATCCGGGCGATCGGGCTGATGGCGCAGATCGAAAAGGGGGAGATGAAAGCCGATCACCCGCTGGCCAGCGCGATCATCCACAAGGTGGTCAACCGCCGCGCGCTCTATGCCGCGATCCTGATGCACGACATCGCCAAGGGACGGCGCGGCGATCATTCCGAACTGGGCGCGGAGGTGGCGCTGAAGCTCTGCCCGCGCCTGGGCCTGGATGACAAGGAAACCGCGCTGGTATCCTGGCTGGTGCGCCACCACTTGCTGCTCAGCGCCACGGCCTTCAAACGCGATCTGGCCGATTGGAAGACAATCACCGATTTCGTCGCGGCAGTGCAATCGGTCGAGCGGCTGCGGCTGCTTTCGATGCTGACTATCGTCGATATCCGGGCGGTCGGGCCGGGTGTGTGGAACGGCTGGAAACGCCAGCTGATCGCCGAACTCTATGAAGCGGCGGAAGAGCGCTTGCGACTGGGCCACGTCCAGCATGGGCGCGAGCACCGCATCGCCGCCAAGAAGGCTGCGGTCGCCGAGCGGCTGGGCGCGGCGGGATCGCTGGTCGAGCGACTGGGCAAGCAGCTGGCCGATGCCTACTGGATCGCCGAGCCGGATGACATCATCGCGATGAACCTGACGCAGCTTGATGCGGCGAAGGGCAAGGCGCTCGACGTGCATACCGAGTATTACGCCGCGCGCGGGGCGACGCTGGTCACCGTGATCGCGGCCGACCATCCGGGGCTGTTCTACCGGATCGCCGGGGGCATCCACCTGGCCGGTGGCAACATCATCGACGCCCGGATCCACACCGCCCGCAGCGGCGTGGCAGTGGACAATTTCCTGGTTCAGGACCCGCTGGGCCGCCCGTTCTCCGAAGAAGGCCAGCTGGCCCGGATCCAGTCGATGATCGGCGATGCCCTGGCCAACCGGGTCAAGCTGGTCCCCCAGCTTGCCGCCCGGCCGCTGGCCCGCCCGCGCGCCGATGCCTTTGAAGTGCAGCCCACGGTCGATTTCGACAATGCCGCTTCGAACCGGTTTACCGTGGTGGAGGTTGGCGCGCGCGACCGGCCCGCACTGCTCAACCGGCTGGCCCGCGCGCTGTTCGAGGCCAAGCTGATGGTCCATTCCGCCCACATTGCCACCTATGGCGAGCGCGCCGCCGACGTGTTCTATGTCACCGACCTGCTGGGCGAAAAGATCGACGCGCCGCAGCGGCTGAAGACGGTCGAGAAGAAGCTGCTCGAAGCGGCGAGCGAGGGCACGGTAGAGGTTGCCGCCGCCTGAGCACTGCCGTGTTGCAGTGCAGCACGGATTGCGGCTAGGTGACGCGAAACGTGGAGCTTCACTGCATGACCCTATCCGGCAAAGTCTGCATCGTCACCGGGGCCGCCAGCGGCATCGGCCTGGGCATTGCCCGCCGTTTCGTCCACGCGGGGGCCAGGGTGGCGGTAGCCGACCTCAACCTTGATGCAGCGCAGGCAGCGGCGGTGGTCCTTTCCGCCGAAGGCCCGGGTCTGGCCATGGCCGTGGCGATGGACGTGACCAGCGAGGATCAGGTGAACGCCGGGATTGCGGCGGTGGTCGCCCAGTGGGGCACGGTCGATGTGCTGGTCTCAAACGCGGGGATCCAGATCGTCAATCCGGTCGAAGATTTCGCCTTTGCCGACTGGAAACGGATGCTGGCAATCCATCTCGACGGCGCGTTCCTGACCAGCAAGGCGGTGCTGCCGCACATGTACCGTCAAGGCTCAGGCGCGGTGATCCTGATGGGCTCGGTCCACTCCAAGCTCGCCTCGCCGCTCAAATCGGCTTACGTCACCGCCAAGCACGGGCTGATGGGGCTCGCCCGCGCAATCGCGAAAGAGGGCGGAGCCAAAGGGGTGCGCGCCAACGTGATCTGCCCCGGTTTCGTCCGCACCCCGCTGGTCGACAAGCAGATCCCCGAACAAGCGAAGGAATTGGGGATCAGCGAGGACGAGGTAATCAAGAAGGTCATGCTGGGGCAGACGGTCGACGGCGAGTTTACCTCGATCGAGGATGTGGCCGAAGTGGCGCTGCTGTTCGCCAGCTTCCCCACCAACGCGCTGACCGGGCAAAGCCTGGTGGTCAGCCACGGCTGGTTCATGGAGTGAATTGAGCGCCCTGCGAAGCCCCCTCCTCTGAAGAGGAGGGGAGACATTCACCCCAGCAGCGCCTCGGCGATCTGCACCGCGTTGAGCGCGGCGCCCTTGCGCAGGTTGTCGCCGACCACGAACAGCGCCAGACCGTTCTCCAC
>JABFRE010000160.1 GCA_013141325.1 Novosphingobium sp. | reverse complement strand
GGCGGGGCACGAACGTCAAGGCCTAAGGTGTGTTATATGAATATGGCACTAACCGCCGCACGATGCCCGGCGAATACGTTTTCGGCCCTTGGCCTGCGGCCTGCCGGGCGCCATAGCGGCGCATGGATTCGGTCCGGGAGGCCAGCAAATGAGTGATGCGGTACGCGCGATCTGGGATGGCCTGAAGGCGCTGGAGCGGCCGACGCTGACGGCACTGTTCGCGGCCGGAGACCGGCTGACGGACTATTCGGCCCGGCTCGACCTGCCGGGCGGCGCCGTGCGGTTCGACTGGTCGAAGACCCACCTCGACGCCGCCCACGCCGAGGGTTTCCTGGCCCTGGCCGAGGCGACCGGCTTTGCCGCACGCCGCGCCGCGATGTTCGATGGCGAGCCGATCAACGTGACCGAACACCGCGCTGTCGAACACACCGCGCTGCGCGGGGTGGGGCGCGACAGTAGCGTCGAAGAGGCGCACGCGCTGCACCTCAGGATGAAGAGCCTGGTCGATGCGATCCATGCCGGGGTGCTGGGCGAGGTGAAGCACCTGATTCACATCGGTATCGGCGGATCGGCGCTGGGACCGGCGCTGGCGATCGACGCGCTGACGCGTGAGGGTGCGCGGGTCGACGTCCACGTGGTCTCCAACATCGATGGCTGCGCGCTGGAAGCAGCCTTCGCCCGCTGCGACCCGGCGACCACGCTGATCGCGGTTGCCTCCAAGACTTTCACCACCACCGAAACGATGACCAACGCCGCCTCCGCGCTGGAATGGCTGCGGGAGGGCGGGGTGGCCGATCCCTATGGCCGGGTCGTCGCGCTGACCGCCTATCCCGACAAGGCGGTGGAATGGGGCGTGGACGAAACCCGGGTGCTGCCGTTTTCGGAGAGTGTCGGCGGACGCTATTCGCTGTGGTCGTCGATCGGCTTTCCGATCGCGCTGGCGCTGGGCTGGGACGAGTTCGCCGAATTCCTTGACGGCGCGGCGGCAATGGACCGGCACTTTCTGGAGGCGGAGGGCATGGCCAACCTGCCGCTGCGCGCCGCCTGTGCCGATCTTATCTACGCCCGCCTGCGCGGCTGCCAGAGCCGCGCGGTCTTCGCCTATGACGAGCGGTTGCGGCTGTTTCCGGATTACCTCCAGCAGCTCGAGATGGAAAGCAACGGCAAGCGCGTGAAGGCCGATGGCTCGCCCGTGGATGGGCCGACCGCGCCGGTTACCTGGGGCGGGGTCGGCACCGACGCGCAGCACGCGGTGTTTCAGCTGCTCCATCAGGGCACCCATCTGATCCCGGTCGATTTCATCGCCGCGATTGCGCCGGGCGACGATCTCGATCCGGCGCACCACCACAGCCTGCTCGCCAACTGCTTTGCTCAGGGCGCGGCGCTGATGGCGGGCAAGGCGGCGAGGGATCCGGCACGGGCCTATCCGGGGGACCGCCCCTCGGCGACGATCCTGTGCGACGATCTGAACCCCGCCACGCTGGGCGCGCTGATCGCCTTTCACGAACACCGCACCTTTGCGAGCGGCGTGCTGATGGAGATCAACCCGTTCGACCAGTTCGGGGTCGAGCTGGGCAAGGAGATCGCCAAGGCGATCGTTGCTGGGGGGGCGACCTTCGATCCCAGCACCGAAGCGTTGCTGGCGGAGGCGGGCATTCAATAGTTCACGCAGAGGCGCGGAGAAGAAAATGGAGGCGCAGAGGTGTTGCGCCCGGCGCTGCAGGCTCCCTCACATATGTTCGTTGCGCAAAACGCGATGCAAGGAGAGAAGGCGGCTTCGCCGCGAGCGCGCCATCTCTGCGCCTCTGCGTTAACCCGTCCAACCCCACCAATCACTCTAACCACCAAAACCGTTTGGCAAACCGCCGCCGCACCCCCCATATCGCGCGGCATGACAGACTTTGACTATGACCTGTTCGTAATCGGCGCCGGATCGGGCGGGGTACGGGCCAGCCGGATCGCCGCTTCGCACGGTGCGCGTGTCGCGGTGGCAGAGGAATTTCGCATCGGCGGGACCTGCGTGATCCGCGGCTGCGTGCCCAAGAAGCTGCTGGTCTATGGATCGCACTTCGCCCACGGCCTGCACGATGCGGCGCAGTACGGCTGGACCATCGACGGCGCCCGGTTCGACTGGGCCACGCTGCGCGATTTCGTTGCGCGTGATGTTGACCGGCTGGAAAAGGCCTACACCTCCACGCTCGACAGCAACAAAGTGGAGCATTTTGCCGAGCGCGCGGTAGTGGCCGGGCCGAATGCCGTGCGGCTGGCGAGCGGGCGCGAAATCAGCGCGAAAGTGATCCTGATCGCGGTCGGCGCCTGGCCGGTGATGCCGGAGATCGACGGGGCGGAACACTGCATCACCTCGAACGAGGTGTTCCACTTGCCCGAACTACCCACGCGGGTGGTGATCCAGGGCGCCGGCTATATCGCGCTGGAATTTGCCGGCATCTTCAACGCGCTGGGCAGCCATGTCACCGTCGTCAACCGCAGCGACCGGATCCTGCGCGGCTATGATGAGGATCTGACCGACCGGCTGCTGCCGATCATGCAGGCGCGCGGGATCGAATTCGGCTTCAACCGCCCGATCCGCAAAGTGGAGAAGCGGGCCGATGGGTCGCTGCTGGTCCACGCCGGTGGGGGCGATCCGATCCCGGCCGATGCTGTGATGGTCGCGACCGGACGCAAACCCAAGACCGACGGGCTCGGGCTGGAAAGCGCCGGCGTCGCGCTGGGTCACAACGGGGCGATTCCGGTGAATGAATTCGGCCAGACGTCCTGCCCCAGCATCTACGCCGTGGGCGACGTCACCGACCGGGTCCAGTTGACCCCGGTGGCGATCCGCGAAGGCCATGCCTTTGCCGATACGGTGTTCGGGGCGAACCTGCGCAGCGTCAGCTATGACCACATCCCCAGCGCGGTGTTCTCGCAGCCGCCGCTGGCCGCGGTGGGCCTGACCGAGGCGCAGGCCCGTGCCGTTCACGGGCAGGTGAAGGTCTTCAGCTCGGACTTCCGGCCGATGCAGAACATGTTTTCCGTGGTCGCCGAGCGCGGCTATTACAAGCTGGTGGTCGATCCTCTGACCGACGTGGTGCTGGGCGTCCACATGATCGGGCCGGATGCGCCCGAAATCCTCCAGGCGGCGGCGATCGCGGTCAAGGCCGGGCTGACCAAGGCCGATTTCGACGCCACCGTGGCACTGCATCCCAGCATGGCCGAAGAACTGGTGCTGATGCGGTAAAGCGCCATGCGCCAATCTTGCACCGCTTACTCCCCTCCCCGACGGGGAGGGGTTGGGTGTGGGAGTTCGGCGCCAATGCGACGTGGAACCCCCACACCCAGCTTCGCTAGCCGCCGAAGCGGCAAGCTTCGCACCCTCTCCCCAACGGGGAGAGGGGAAGGTTTGAATCCGATTTCGCGCGCAACACTTTAGGCACAAAGTCGAAATTAACCTTGCCGCGCTAGGTGTGCGGGGATGAAGCACGTGCCCGCCCTTGATGGACTGCGCGCCGTCGCGGTTGCGGCGGTGGTGGTGTTTCATGCCGGGCAGCCGGCGCTGGCTCCGGGCGGGTTTCTGGGCGTGGACCTGTTCTTCGTGCTGAGCGGGTTCTTGATCACCGGGATCCTGGCGCGCGAATTTGACCGGACCGGGGCGATTGCGCTGGGCGGATTCTACCTGCGGCGGTTCCTGCGGCTGATGCCGGCGCTGGGGCTGGTGGTGGCCGCCTATCTGGTCGCGGGGCCGCTGCTCTGGCCGCACTACGGCACGGCTGCCCACGTCCGCGATGCGGCGGTGACGCTGGCCTATCTGTCCGACTATGGCTTTGCGCTGTGGGGTGTGCCCGAATATTTGGGACACAGCTGGTCGCTGTCGGTCGAAGAGCATTTCTACCTCGTCTGGCCGCTGCTGCTGCCGGCGATCCTGCGGCTTAAGCGCCCGGCCCGGGCCGGGC
>JABFRE010000145.1 GCA_013141325.1 Novosphingobium sp. | reverse complement strand
GGCTGAAACGCCCCTCCCCGCCGGGGAGGGGCGTTTCAGCCTAGTCAGGACGGCTTCTACGCGCCTGCACGCGCTGCATTGCGGGCCAGCGTCTTGAAGCGCGTGCCGTCGGCCTGCCGCACGGTGATCGAGGCGTGGCCGGATTTGGAGAGCTTCCAGTCCTCGACCACGCCCGTCTTGCCCTTGTGGGTTCCGAAGACCACGGTGCAGTGATCGCCGTTCGCGACGGCGGCGTTGCCCTCTGCCATGCTTACCATCCGGACTTTTGCCCCTTGTTCTGCTTGTCGAGCCATTTCTTGAGCGGCGCGAAATAGGCCATCATCGCCTTGCCGCTGATTTCGCGGCTGCCGGTGAAAGCCTGCAAGGCATCCGGCCAGGGCTTGCTGGCGCCCATCGCCAGCATCGCGTTCAGGTTCTTGCCCACGGTCTTGTTGCCATAGAAGCTGCAGCGGTGCAGCGGCCCCTTCCAGCCGGCCTGGCGGCAGGCCGCCTCGTAAAACTGGAATTGCAGGATCCGCGCCAGGAAGTAGCGGGTGTAGGGCACCACTGCCGGGATGTGATACTTCGCGCCCGGATCGAAGGCGTCGGCCCCGCGCGGCGCCGGGGGGACGATCCCCTGGTACTTCAGCCTCAGGTCGGTCCAGGCCTGCTGATAGCCATCGGGCTTCACCTGGCCCGCGAAAACCTGCCAACGCCACCGGTCAACCAGCAGGCCAAAGGGCAGGAACGCCACTTTGTCCATCGCCTGGCGCAGCAGCAGTCCGGTATCCTTGTCCGCCGAGGGTACCTTGGCCCGGTCGAGCAGGCCGATCTGCACCAGATACTCAGGCGTCATCGACAGCGCCACCGCATCGCCGATCGCCTCGTGGAAGCCGTCGTTGGCCCCGTCGAGGTACAGCGGCGTCTGCTTGTTGTAGGCGCGCTGGTAATAGTTGTGCCCCAGCTCGTGATGGATCGTGACGAAATCGTCGCCGTTGACCTTGATGCACATCTTGATCCGGAGATCGTCGAGGTTGTCGATATCCCAGGCCGAGGCATGACAGACCACCTCGCGGTCCTGCGGCTTGGTGAACTGCGAGCGTTCCCAGAACGTCTGGGGCAGCGGTTCGAAGCCCAACGAGGAGAAGAAGCCCTCACCCGCCTTGACCATTTTTACCGGGTCATACTGCTTGGCCTTGAGCAGTTCGGTCACGTCGAAGCCGACATCGCCGGATCCCGGCGGGGCAACCAGATCATAGATGTTGCCCCATTCCTGGCCCCACATGTTGCCCAGCAGGTCGGCGCGGATCGGGCCGGTCCGGGCCTGCACCGCATCGCCATATTTGGCATTGAGCTTGCTGCGGACATAGGTGTGGAGTGCGTCGTACAGCGGCTTCACTTCCAGCCACAGCTTGTCGGTCATCGCCCCGAATTGTTCGGGCGTCATGTCATAGTTGGAGCGCCACTGCGCGCCCAGATCGCTGAAGCCCAGTTCCTGCGCGCCCTGGTTGGCCAGTGCCACCAGCTTGGCGTAATCGTCCTTCATCGGTTTGCCGACGGCGTCGTTCCAGCTGGTCCACATTTCCTTCAACTCTTCGGGATTGCGGCTGGTGCCCATCTTCTCTTCGATGTCGCTGCCGTTGATCGGCTGGCCGCCCAGCGTGCCCTTGCCCTTGCCGTAGATCCCCTGGATCCGCGCCTTGATCGTCGCCACGTCCTGCGCGGCCCCGTCGCGGGTCGGTGCGGGCAGGACGATGGCGGTGCGCATCCGGTCAAGCTTGCGGGCGGTGTCGTAGGACAGATTCGCTGTCCGGGCGTGCTTCGCCGCGTCCAGAGCGTTGCGGACCATCAGCGTGGTCACGGCCGCTTCACCTCGTGCGGTCAGCGCTTCGGTGTCCTGGGTGATGAAGGTCTGATAGACCCAATCGGCCTGCGCGGCCTCTACGCCCACCTGATTGAAGTCCTTTTCCGCCTTGGCGACAAAGGCATCGGCGGCGGCCTGTGGCGAAGCTGCCTCTTCGGCCAGGGCGGGAGCGGCAAGCAGCGCGGTGGCCAGCGCGGCAAGCGAAGCAAAGCGTTTCATGGGTACACCCTCTTGCAAAAACGGACGTGGCCGGATCGGCCCATTGCATCAGGCTGATAGCCCGCGCGGCGCGGGTCAAGCGCTGATCGCCCAGTGGCGCCTAGCGGAGCAGAAAATCGCGGATCGCAAGGCTCAGATCGGGCTTGGTCACGCAGCTCATATGGGTACCCGGGACGATGAGCTGAACCGCATCGGCCAGCGCCGCGGTCAGCGCGGCGGGATCGCCATTGTCGCGGTCCGAATCGCCGTTGACGATCAGTGTCGGCATGGTGATCGCCGCCAGAGCTGCGGGCGGGGTATCGGTGAAGGTCTGGAGCAGCATCCGGGTCGCCACCCGGTCAACTTTCATGGTCTTCATGAACTGAACCGCCGGGAACGCCGGATCGCCGGCCCGGATGGTCTCGAACCGGTCGATCGCGTCGATGAAGAAGGCGCCCCGCCCGGTCCACCCGGCCAGCCCTTCCAGCCCCATCCCGCCCAGCACCAGCCGCCGGGGTTCGAGGCCGGCGATCACCCCGCGCACAGAGGTGCGCGCGCCCAGCGAAAAACCGCAGAGGTCATAATCCGTCAGCCCGAGGTGGCCGATCAGTGCGGCCAGGTCGCGGGCCAGGACATCGTCGGGATAGGCGGCCGGATCGTGCGGCGATGCGCTCTCACCATGGGCGCGCAGATCGGGCATCAGGCATTCGAACCCGGTCGCAGCCAGGGTGGCGGCATGGCCCCACTTGATCCAGTTCATCTCGGCGCTGGAAAACAGCCCGTGAAGCAGGATCAGCGGACGGCCGCTGCCAAGCCGGTGCAGAGCAAGGCGGGCTCCGTCAAATCCGGGATAGTGCTCGGTTCGCAGGCTCATTCCGGCACTCCCCTGCCGGTCGCGGTGCGCCACCGCGTGACCAGCGCCGCGCTGTCGTCGCTGCGCTTGCGCGGCAGGGTGGAAGTATCGAGCCAAGGGTCCATAAGCGATTCCACTCCGAAATGCCCCACCGGACGGAACGCCGCCGGATCGTCAAGCGAACCAAGCGTCACGTCCAGCGCATCGTCGGCCTCGGTATCGTTGTAGCAAAAGCCCAGCGGCGTCCCGCACGCCGCGCAGAACGGCCGCCGCGCGATCGGCGATGAGGCATACCAGTCCGGCGGTGAAAGCCATTCGAACCCGGATGACGGCACATTGACCAGCGCCGCCGCAAACCCGCCGGTCGCCCGCTGGCACATCCGGCAATGGCAGAGATAGGCCTCCGGCGTTGCGAGAGCGAAGCGATAGCGGACACGGCCGCACTGGCAGCCGCCGGTATAGGTCTGGGTCATCCGACAGTCATAGCCGTCCGGGCGTGCCCTGTCATTTGCGCTGTGCGGCGTTGACATTTCATAAGCATCCTTACTATATCGATCCTCACATGGAGCATGTAGGCTATCTTATCGCGGATCGCGCGCGCCTGTTGCGCCGGGCCTTTGACGACCGGGTACGCGTCTTGGGCGTCACCGGCCCTCAGGCCCGGCTGCTGCTGTACGTTTCGCGGCAGGAAGGTGAGAATCAGGGCTATTATGCCGAACAGCTCGACGTCGAGCCGATCACCCTGACCCGGATGATCGACCGAATGGCCGAAGCCGGGATGGTGGAACGCCGCCCCGATCCCTGCGATCGGCGCGCCTGGCGGCTGCACCTTACCGCCAGGAGCCGAGCCTTCGTCGCCGAACTGCGCACCGCGATCGACGGCATGACCGAAGCCATGCTCGCCGGAATTTCCCTGCAGGACCGCGAAACGCTGGGCCGGGTCCTTACCGCGATCGGCACCAATCTGGGTGCCCGCCGCGACAGCAAGGTTGCAAACGATGGCTGAAGCCGATCCCGCCCTTCCCCGTGAAGCCGATTCCGCGGCTGCCACCGCCGC
>JABFRE010000157.1 GCA_013141325.1 Novosphingobium sp. | reverse complement strand
GGGCGGCGGACGGACGGGGCGCCGGACGCGGATAGAGCGGCGCAGGTGCGGCGCGGTCGATGCTGCGCGCCAGCTCGACCGCGCGGTGCTCGCGGTGCGCCTCGGCGAGCTCGCCCAGCAAGGCTTCGACCCGCAGCACGAAGCGGCTGGGGATCACCGGTCCGGCCTCGTCGCGGTCGGCCCAGCTCAGCACGACCTCGGGCGCGCCCAGCGCCCCGGCCAGATCGTGCGCAGCAAGGCCGATCCGGAACTCACCGGAGGGCACGCCCAGCGCGCGCAGCACGGCGGGTGGCAACAGCGGTTCGGGACTGGGGCTGGCTGGCCACGATCCTTCGGTCAGCCCGCCGCAGATCACCAGATCGGCACGGCTCATCCGCGCTTCGAGCAAGCCGTAGATCGCGACGCGGGGGTGGCCGCCCCACGGAGGACGCACCGCCACCCGGTCCATCGCGTCGCGCAACACCGCCGTCAGTTCATCGGGCGCAAGCGTGGTGCCGACCGCCTCGGCCGCGCCGCGCAGCTCCTCGACCAGCGCCGACAGCGCCCGGCCGTCCGCCTGCGCCCACAGCTCCGCTCCGCACAGCGCCTCGCCCACTTCGCACAGACGCCCCAGCGCTTCGGCCAGCGGCAGATTGTCCGGCCAGTCGATCAAAGGGGCGATCGTGGCGTCCACTTCGGACCACCAGGCCCGGAACTCCGCGGCGCCGTTCCCCTTCGGCATCCGCTCGACCGCATCGCGCAGCGGCGTCAGACCCGGTGCCGGACGCGGGCCACGCAGTGCCAGATCGAGCATGCGCGCGTGCTCCAGCCAGGCGGCGCGGGTCGCATCGCGGTGCACCAGCGGGTGTTCCAGCAGCGCCAGCAACGCCACGGGTGCGGCACCGTGACCAGCAACCTCCGCCAGCTGCAACAGCACCCGCCCGGCGGCGGTCTGCGGCAAGGGCAGCCCGGCGGTATCATCGGCCAGGATGTCCCACCGCCGCAGATGCGCGACAACCCGCGCTGCCAGGCCGCGATCGGGAGTGACGAGCGTCACCCGTCGCTCGGGCTGTTCCAGCGCTTCACGGATCAGGATCGCGATTGCCTGCGCCTCTTCGCCCGGGTGCGCGCTCTGCATCAGCCGCACGCCCGAAAGGCGGCGCTGGGCGGCGGGCAGAGCCACCCAGCCGGCGCTGGCCGCAGCAGGCAGGAACAGGTTGGAGATTGCCCGGCTGCGCTCTGGCGGCGCGGCGGCAAGCCCGGCGCGGTGCCAGGGCTCAACCTCGTCCCGAGCTACGCCCATGCGGCCCAGCAGCAGCTTGAGATGGTACTGCGGATGGGTCAGCGCATCAGCCGCGCCAAACGGCGGATCCCCCGCCGCAGCCGGCGCCCCGGCGCTGCCCAGCGCGTCCCAGACGGCAGGATCGAGCGAAAGATCGAGGTCGGGCAGGATCACCGCCCCGCGCGGAGTTTCGGAAATCACCCGCAGCAGCCGGGCGAGCGCCGGGGACGCGCTGGTGATCCCGGCCGCGACCAGCGGCGTTGCCGGCGCCGCCGCGTGCCAGCGCCGCGCGGCGTGATCGAACAAGCGGTTGCGTCGCTCCGGCGGATCAACCGCACCCCGCGCCTCCAGTTCAGCCAGCCAGCGCGCCTCGACCCGGGCGAACAGGCGGGTCGAATTCTTCCAGTGATCGGCCAACTCGCCGACGATACCGGTTACCCGCTCCTGCAGCAGATCACCGAGCTCGATCCCTTCGATCGCCAGCCGGTCCATCGTTCGCCCGGCCTCAAAAGCCAGCCGAAGCAGGCCGGGCGTGTTGGGGGCCTCCGCGCCCATTTCCTCGCCCAGCAGTGCCGCCAGCCGCAGCCAGCGGTGAGCGGGATCGGCGGCGGTCGGAATGTCCTCCCCCGCCCCCAGCGGATCGAGCAAAGGACCGAGCGTTTCGTCAAGATCCAGATCGCCGACCACCGCCATGCGCGGCAGCAGCAATCCGGCGCCGGACAGGCGAACAAACGCCTCGGTGACGATCCGTTCGGCCCGGCGACTGGGCAGCAGCAGGGTCAGGCGGGCGAGACCGAAATCGGGTTCGGCGTAGCGCGGTATCAGTCCCGCCACCAGGGCGTCGGCAAAACCGCGGTGCGCCGCGATCGAATAAACCTGCGGGGCGGGCCGATCAGCCACCCCGTAGCCTGGCTTCGGCCGGCGGGATCGCATCCGGAGTGCCCATGTCGAACCATTCGCCGCGATGCTCGACCCCGAACAGGCGCCCTTCGGCAATGGCGCGCTCCCATAGCACCATTGTGCTGAACGGGCCTTCGGGCGGATCGCGCAACAACCGGTGCGCGACGATCTGTGCGCCGATGTAAATTGTGGGCGCGCTGGCCTCGTCGGGGCCCCGGCGGCGCAAACGGCCATCGCGACCGAGATGAAAGTCGCCCTTACCGTGGTGCTGGAAGGCGCGCTCACGCGGAACCACCAACAACAGCGCATCCATCCGCGCCGGATCCCAGGCAGCGGACAGGTCGAGCAGCGTGTTGCGCGGCCCGTCGATCCACACGTTGTCGCTGTTCACGCAGTAGAACGGATCGGGCAGCAGACCGGCCTGCCACGCCTTGATCATTCCGCCACCGGTTTCGAGCAGTTCTGCCCGTTCGTCGGAGATCACTGTTTCCGGGCGCTTACGGCGCACCAGATGGGCTTCGATCTGGTCGGGAAGGTAGTGGACATTAACCACAGCCTTGGCTATTCCGGCATCCTCCAGATGATCGAGCATCAGGTCGATCAGGGTCCGCCCGGCAACCTCAACCAACGGCTTGGGACGTGTCGCGGTCAGCGGCAACATCCGCTTGCCCAGTCCGGCGGCCATCACCATGGCCGTGTCGGATACCAGTGCCGAGCGCGTCATGCCTGCCACATGCCCCCGCCCGCCGCGCGCAGTTCGGCGGGGATGTTGGCGTCGAACCACGCCTTGACCGGAGCCAGCGCCGGGTGCGACAGATCGCGCTCCAGCGCCGCCCAGACTCGCGGGATCAGATCGAGATAGCGGGGCTTGCCATCGCGCTTCCACAGCCGAACGAATATGCCGACGATCTTGGCGTTGCGCTGGGCACCGAGCCGGGCATAGTCGGCAAGGAATTCGGGGCCTGCCCCGATCCGGCCGACGTAGTAGTCGAACATCGCGGTTTCGAGATCGGTCGAAACGTCGCGGCGGGCATCCTGCAGCAGTGAAACCAGATCATAGGCCGGGTGGCCGACCAGCGCGTCCTGAAAATCGAGCAGCCCCTGCGCATGCAGCGATCCCAGCAGCATGATGTTTTCCGCGTGGTAATCGCGCAGCACCGTCACCCCCGGGCGCTGGCGCGGCAGCAGCTGGCGCAGCACGTCTTCCCAGGCGGCATCGTAGGCAGCGGCATCGACGTAGAGCTTTTGCGCCGGGCAGTACCATTCGGTGAACAGCCGCACTTCGCGCATGTATTCGGCCATGCCGTAATTGGTGAACGGCCCCGGCGGCAGGTGATGCAGTTCGACCAGCGCGTCGATGGCCACGGTGTATATTTCACGCTCGTCAGCGGGCCATTCGTCGAGGTATTCGCGCATCCGCACCTCGCCAAAGTCCTCGATCAGCACCAGGCCGCGCGCGGCATCCTCGGCCAGTACCACCGGGGCACGCAGGCCGTTGGCATCAAGCCACTTGGCCGCCCGCAGAAACGGTTCGGGATCCTCGTGCGGGGGTGGCGCATCCATCAGCATCGCGGTGGCATCGCCGCGACGAACCCGGAAATAGCGCCGAAACGAGGCGTCGCCTGCCAGCGGCTCAACCACCGCCCCGGCCCAACCGGCCTTGGCAAGAAAGGGCTCTACCCCATCGGGCAACGTGTCGCTCATGGCATGCGCCCTAGCCAATCGGGACCCGCTTCGACAATGGCAATCCGTCCCGTTTCCGCAGTTTCGAGCCGCAGCGACAGACACGCCGGTTCATGGGCAAAGCCGCCGGCCTGTTCCGGCCATTCCGCCACCAGCACGGCGCCCGCGCGGTAATCGTCCAGCCCGATCTCGTCCGCTTCTTCGGGCCGTTTCAGCCGGTAGAAATCGGCGTGGACCAGCGGCAGCCGGACCGATGGCGGATCGTAGCACTCGACGATCGCGAAACTGGGCGAAGGAACCTCGCCCTCATGCCCCAGCGCAGCGATGATCGCGCGGGCCAGCGTGGTCTTGCCCGCCCCCAACCCGCCGGACAGCGCCACCACATCGCCGGGTCGCAGGCGCCCGGCAATGCGCGCACCGAAGGCCTGGATCGCGTCCAGATCGGGCAGGTCAACGATCACGGCAGCTCGACGATCGCAGCCGTCCCCTGCCCCGGTTCCGAGATCAGTTCGAGCGTGCCGCCGTGTGCCTCTATCAGTTGACGGGCCAGCGGCAGGCCCAGGCCCTGGCGGCGCTCCACCGTCTTGCCGTCGGCGCTGACCTTGATCCCTTCTAGCGCGCGGGCCAGCGTCGCCGGATCCATTCCGGGTCCGTTGTCGGACACCACGATCCGGGCCTTGCCCTTGCGGCCCGCCAGTTCGACCAGAATCCGCCCGCCGCGCGGGGTAGCGGCCAGCGCGTTGTCGATCAGATGGCCGACGGCGCGGCCCAGTCGGCGGCGATCGCCGGTCAGCCGGCCCGCCCCCTTGTCGGCACGCAGGTCGAGCTCGATCCCGGCCTCGCGCACTGCGGGGCTGCGCTCTTCGACCAGCCGGGTCACGAACGGCAGCAGCTCGATCTCTTCGTGCGCCAGCGGCAGCATCCCGGCCTCGCTCTGCGACAGATCGAGCACATCGTCGATCTGTTCGCCCAGCCGGGCGGTCGAGGCGAGGATCGCGGCGATGTATTCCTTGCCCTGGTCCGACAGATCCCCGCCCAGCCCCGCCTCGAGCAGTTCGGCAAAACCGCCGATCGAGGTAAGCGGGGTGCGGAATTCGTAGCTCATCGTCGCGAGGAATCGGGTCTTCATCGCGTCGGCTTCTTCCAGCGCGGCGTTGCGCTGTTTCAGCGCCTCTTCGGCTTTCTGCGCATCGGTGATGTCCAGCACGGTCAACAGTCCGTTACCATCGGGCAGCGGCACTCCGGCAAATTCGAGCGTGCGGCCATCGGCCAGCACGGCGCGGCCGCCGGTCTGCTTGCGGTCAAGCGTGGCGGCGCGCACCACATCGCCGACCTGCCGGGCCTTGTCCGGCTTCATCAGCCGCGCCCCGATCCGCTCCAGCAGGGCCTCGATCCGGGGATGAGTGTCGAGGAATTCGTCGTCCAGCCCCCAATCGGCCGCGAAACGGCGATTCCACAGCTGCATCCGCCCATCCGGCGCGAAGACCGCCACCGATTCGAACAGGCTGTCGAAAGTGGCGGTCCGGGTCCGCAGCAGGGTATCGCGCACCGCAGACAGGCGCAGATGCTCGGTCCGGTCTTCGGCGATCAGCAGCATCCCGCCATCGGGCAGCGGCTGGGCCACCACCCGCAGATGAGTGCCTTCCGCCAGCGTCCAGGCTTCTTCCTGTGCCGTGCTGGCGGTGAACCAGCCGGCGCGCTCGCGCCGCCAGGCAGGGAAATCACGCGCTTCGGGCACACGCCCGGCGTCGCGGGCCAGGTCGAGAAAGCGTTCGAACAGCGGCGGATCGAGCATGACCGCCGGCTTCTGCGCGAAGATCCGCTGGAAGGGCTGATTGGCGAACGTCAGCTGACGCTTGGCATCGAACTGCGCAACCCCGGTCGAAAGCTGGTCGAGCATGGCCCGCTGGGCATCGCGGAAGGCGCGGAAATCGCGCGAGAGTTCTTCCATTTCCTCGACATCGACGGCGTAGCCGGCCACGCCCTCTTGCCCCAGCGGCAGGTCCGATACCCGCAGCGCCCGGCGCTGGCCATCGATCGTGGCCGAGACCATCCGTTCGATCGGCAGCTGCTTGGCGAAGGATTGCAGAGCTACCTGCCGTGCGGTCAAGCCATCGACGCTTTCGACCAGTTCAATCCCGTCCACCGCCACCTGCTCGGCATCCTGCCCCGCCACCGCGCGGACATAGGCCTGATTGACCAGCCGCAGATCGCCTTCCGGGCCGCGGAACCACATTGGCATCGGCGCAGCTTCGATCAGGCCGACCAGCGCGATGAAATCGCCCCGCGCCCGCGCCGCGTCCTCGCGCAGCTGGACCAGCTCACTTTCGCTGTCGGAAAAATCGAACACCCAGACCAGCGCGGCTCCGCCAGGCGAAACCTGCGGATCGGCCAGGTGGCCGCGCAGCGCCAGACTGCGGCTCGAGCCGCGCGGGGTGGCAACCATCCGGAACGGCGCAGCGGTACGCTGAGTCCGGCGCACCGCCTCGGTCAGTTCGGCCAGCTTGTCAGAGCTCAGCCCCCCGCCGCCACCGTCGATCCGCCCGCCGTCGAGCTCGGTCAGGAACTGCGGGACCTTTTCCAGCCCCAGCCAGTTGGCCAGCCGCTGCGGCGCCTCGATCTTGCCATCGGCGCGGACCAGCAGCGGCAGGGCCGGACTTTCATCGACCATCCGCCCCAGCCGTTTCAGGTGGCGCTGGCTGGTTTCGGCCTTCGCCTCGCGCGTGCGCGCCGCAAGAATCGCCCAGCCGGCCGCAAGCGTCCAGGCTGCCAGCAGCAGCCCGATCAACACCAGCGCGGTCGGGGACAGGGTCATGCAACCCAGCTATGCGCGGGGGTGGCGGAACGCAAGCACGGCTCAAAGTTCCTCTCCATTTTCGCTGCTGGCGCGAATGGAGAGGAACGAAACGCCATCAATACCGGTAGTGATCCGGCTTGAACGGACCCTGCTGCCCGACGCCGATATAGTCGGCCTGCTTCTTCGACAGCGTGGTAAGCTTCACTCCCAGCTTTTCGAGGTGCAGCGCGGCGACCTTTTCGTCGAGGTGCTTGGGCAGCACGTAGACGCGGTTTTCGTACTGGTCGTTGCGAGTGAACAGCTCGATCTGCGCCAGGGTCTGGTTGGTGAAGCTGCTGCTCATCACAAAGCTGGGGTGGCCGGTCGCGCAGCCCAGGTTGACCAGACGGCCCTTGGCCAGGATCAGGATCTGCTTGCCATCGGGGAATTCGACCAGGTCGGTGCCCGGCTTGACCTCGGTCCACTTGTAGTTGTCGAGCGCGGCAATCTGGATCTCGCTGTCGAAATGGCCGATGTTGCAAACGATGCTCATCGGCTTCATCGCCTTCATGTGTTCGGCGGTGATCACGTCTTCGTTGCCCGTGGCGGTGACGAAGATGTCGCAGCGGCTGACCGCTTCTTCCATGGTGACGACTTCATAGCCTTCCATCGCTGCCTGCAGCGCGCAGATCGGATCGATTTCGGTGACCATCACACGCGCGCCGCCCTGACGCAGCGAGGCGGCAGAGCCTTTGCCGACATCGCCGAAGCCGGCGACGCAGGCAACCTTGCCGGCCAGCATCACGTCGGTGGCGCGGCGGATCGCATCGACCAGCGATTCCTTGCAGCCGTAGAGGTTGTCGAACTTCGACTTGGTGACGCTGTCGTTGACGTTGATCGCGGGGAACGGCAGCTTGCCGTCCTTGGCGATCTGGTAGAGGCGGTGGACCCCGGTGGTGGTTTCCTCCGACACGCCCTTGATGTGGGCAACCGACATGGTGAGATAGCCCGGCTTGGCCTTGATGAAGGCCTTCAGCGCGCGCTGGAACTCGATTTCTTCGGCGTTGCTCGGCTCGGGCATGGTGTCCCCGGCTTCAAGCCGCGCGCCCCACAGCGCAAACATGGTGGCATCGCCGCCATCGTCGAGGATCATGTTGGCGGTCTGGCCGCTGCAATCGTCCCAGTCGAAGATCCGGCCGACATAGTCCCAATAGTCGGCCAGGCTTTCGCCCTTGACCGCAAAGACCGGGATCCCGGCGGCGGCGATCGCGGCTGCGGCGTGGTCCTGGGTGGAGAAGATGTTGCAGGTCGCCCAGCGCACGTCGGCACCCAACGCGGTCAGCGTTTCGATCAGCACTGCGGTCTGGATCGTCATGTGTAGCGAACCGGTGATCCGCGCACCCTTGAGCGGCTGGCTGGCGCCGAACTCCTGACGCAGGGCCATCAGTCCCGGCATTTCGGTTTCGGCGATCTTGATCTCCGCACGGCCGAATTCGGCGAGAGCGAGATCGGCGACAACATAGTCCTTGGCGGCACTGTCCGTTGCAACGGCCACGGGCAAACTCCTCAACAGCAAAAAGGCAAAAGGCGCCGATCCGAAATGCGAAAAGCGGCGCCACAACTGACGCCGCCCTTAGCCGCTTGCCTGCCTGGAGGCAAATATAAAGACATCTTTATATCATGGCAGGGATGGACAGGGCCCGACCCGTGGTCTGCCCACCCCTGCTAGCGCCCCCTGGTCAGGAGACCGAAACGTGAATTCAGCGGCGCGACATCGCCAGCTTCGGGCTGCCGCCTTCGGCCAGCAGCTGATCCGCCGCTTCGACCAGCGGCGCAGTGCCCTGGGCATTGGCAAGGCCGCGCGCGACCTGTTTGAGCTCGCCGCAGCCCAGCCAGGGATGACCCTGGCCATAGGTATTGGCCATGGTCACGCTCAGCCGGTCGAGCGCCCGGTTGGCCCCGGCGGCGCCATAACGCCGTGCCATATCGCCCTTGAGCTCGTTGCTGGCGGCGTTGAGCGCGCCGAGATGCTTGGTGGTGAACCGGCCATAGTCCGCCTGGAAATTGTCCGCCGTGGTGCGGCAGCGCAAGCCGGTGACCATCAGCATGATATCAAGACGGCGCAGCTTTTCGGCCTGGCTCATGCCGGCAGCTTGGGCGGGAACGGTGAACAGAAGCGATACCGCAGCGAGACTCGCCGCGACCCCTTGTACAGTTTTCATTGGTGCAGTCTCCGGCGGGACCCCTTCCCGCTGGGCCCAAGGTCGCGCATCCGGTTTACTCAAACTTAAAGCGGCCCGGTAAAGCGAAATTTACCATGATCCGCGGTTGCCGATTCCGCCGCCGCGCCTATATCCTGCGAGCAATTCGCAATGCCCCTGCAAGGAGACGGACGATGACGATTTCGGTTGGCGACAAGGTTCCCGACGTAAAGCTGGTCCAGGCGACCGACAGCGGCCCCGAAGCCGTGCAGAGCGCCGATTACTTCAAGGGCAAGCGCGTGGCGCTGTTCTCGGTCCCCGGCGCCTTCACACCGACCTGCTCGGCCAAGCACCTGCCCGGCTACGTCGAACAGGCCGAAGCGCTGAAGGCCAAGGGAATCGACGCAATCGCCTGCACCGCAGTCAACGATCCTTTCGTGATGGGCGCCTGGGGCAAGGCTTCGGGCTCTGCCGACGTCGCCATGCTGGCCGACGGCAACGGCGATTTCGCCGAGGCCCTGGGTCTGACCATGGACGGCAGCGCCTTCGGCCTTGGCAAGCGCGGCCAGCGTTTTGCTATGGTGGTCAATGACGGCGTGGTCGAACAGATCCACGTCGAAGCGCCCGGCGAATTCAAGGTCAGCGCAGCGGAATACCTGATCGACCAGCTTTGAGATAGGTGCGCCCGCTGGCCCGGATCCGATCCCGGCAGGCGGGTGCTCTTTCGAGCACACCCTGCGTTAACTTCCGCAGCATAGACATTGCACCTCAACAACTTGCAGGTGCTTGATGGTCCCATACCTGAAGCAGTGCGCAGTTCTTGCGCTGCTGACCCTGACGGCTCAACCGTCGCTGGCACAGGGCGGCCCACCTGATGAGGGTCCTGCTCGCTTCGTTCCAATGGCCCTCGATGCCGACGGCCGGCGGGTGGTGGCTGCCAGCAATGCCTTCACTCTCGATCTGCTGAAGAAGGTCGGCAGCCCTACCGAGAACATCGTGCTGTCGCCCGCCAGTGTCAGCATGGCGGTCGGCTTTGCCTATCGCGGTGCTGCCGGCAAGACGGCCGCTGAGCTGCGAACAACCCTGCATTATCCGTTCGATCCGGTGCAAAATCTTGCTGCAAGCAAGGGCGTGCTGGATTCGCTGGAACTGGACACGCCCCAGCGGGAGCTCCATGCCGCCAATGCAATCTGGACCCAGCACGGGATGCCGTTCGATGCCGAATTCGAGCGCGACATGGCCCGGTACGCCACTGCCGGTCTCCGCCGCTTCGACCTGAAAGGCGATGAGGAGCGAGGTCGCCAGACGATCAACGAATGGGTCGGGGGAACTACGCGCGGCAAAATACCCGAGCTGATCGCGAAGGGAATCATAACGCCCCGGACACGGGCAGTGCTGGTCAACGCCCTGTATTTCAAGGCCGCCTGGGCGAGCGCATTTGAGCCAGAGTCGACCAAGGACGAACCGTTCACGTCACTGGATGGACGCCGAGCGAAGGTTCGCTTGATGACACGAAGGGGTTACTACACCGTCGATCACCGCGACGGGGTAAAAGCGATCCTGCTTCCGTTTGTCGGGGGGGAAATATCGCTGGCCGTCTTCCTGCCAGACCGACCCGGCCGCCTCAGTGGCTTCGCAGCGAAATTGACAGCGTCCGACCTCGAACGTCGCCTCACCGCGCTCGACCGGGCGGAGCGCCGCGAAACGATCCTCTCGCTTCCCCGATTCTCGCTGAAATGGAGCGGCAATCTCGAGGATCCACTGATGGCCATGGGGGCGCCCACAGCATTCTCGGACACAGCCGACTTTTCAGGGATGGCCAAACTGCCCTCCCCCGGCGGTGACCGCTCCGAGATCGGCTTGAAGATTTCCCACGTCATTCACGCAGCAACATTCGATGTCGATGAAGTCGGATCGGAAGCATCGGCGGCAACCGCCGTCGTCATGGACGTGGTCGTGTCGGGAAGGCTGGTCCGGCGCCCCCCGCCACCGCCCTTCATCTTCCGCGCCGACAAGCCATTCCTGTTTGCCCTGCGCGACAACCGGACCGGCCTGCTGCTATTCGTCGGACGTTACGTCAAACCGTGAGATGCGGTTACGGTGGTCGCGCTGCTGGTCTGCCGACATCCCGATTCCCGTGTCGCAGCCCCCCTCAATACCCCATCAGACTCAGCACTTCCTTGCGGCTGCGGTGATCCTCAAGAAAGCAGCCCATCAGCCGGCTGGTGACCATGCCGACGCCAGGGGTTTTCACACCGCGCCCGGTCATGCAGCCATGCTGCGCCTCGATCACCACGGCGACGCCGTGGGGGTGGAGGTTTTCCCAGATGCACTGCGCAACCTCGGCGGTCAGGCGTTCCTGGATCTGGAGGCGCTGGGCAAAGCCGTGCAGCACGCGGGCCAGCTTTGAAATGCCGACGACGCGGTCCTTGGGCATATAGGCGATTGCCGCCTTGCCGGTGATCGGGGCCATGTGGTGTTCGCAATGCGACTGGAAGGGAATGTCCTTCAGCAGCACCAACTCGTCATATCCGCCCACTTCCTCGAACTGGCGAGCCAGGTGGTGAGCCGGGTCCTCGTCATAGCCCTGGCAGTATTCCTTCCACGCCCGCGCGACGCGGGCCGGGGTATCGACCAGACCTTCGCGGGTCGGATCGTCGCCGGACCAGCGGATCAAGATGCGGATCGCCTCCTGCACGTCAGCCGGAACCGGCAGTTTGGCCATTGGGCCGGCGTCGCCGCAGTCGTTGTCACAGCTCATGTCTTCTCCCTATCGCTAGTCCGGCCGCCGCAGCAGCCCGCCCCGCCGGAACAGCCCTCGACGGCGGCTGAACGGCTCGAACAGTTCTTCGGGCCGTTCGGGATCGAACAGCGTGTTGTCGGCCACAGCTTTCTCCGTATCTGTCAGCGCGCGCAAGACAAATGGTTCAAGCCGCTTGCCCCCGCGCGGTGCCCGGTCGAGCAGTTCGATCATCGATCCGCTCTGCGCCAGTTCTCGCGCGACCCACTCCGCGCCCAGGCCGCAGTGCTCGCCCAGCAGGCGGTGGCGCAGGCTGGTGATCGCGGCGGCGGCGTGACCGTTTCCGGGCCGGGCGGCATCGATGAACAGGTCGCATTCGCTGTCGAGCCCCAGCGAGCGGTTGTTCATGTTGGCCGAACCGATCCGCACCACCTCGTCATCGACGATCATCATCTTTGAATGGACATAGATCGCCGTGCCCGCAGCATTGTAGGGGATATAAATGCGGAAGTTCTGCCGGTGATCGCGCGCGGAAATGGCGTGGCACAGGCGGACGCGGGCGCCGTCCATCGCGGTCTGTTCCAGCCAGCCCTCGGCGCTTTCGGGATTGATCAGCACGATTTCCGGCGGATCGGGCTGCGCGACCTTGTCGGCGATCGCCTCCGCCACCGCACGTGAGGCGAAGTACTGGCTCTCGGCATAGATGAAGCGCTTGGCCCGGCGGATATGCTCGACGAACAGCTCCTCGACCTCGCGCAGTTCGCGCTCCCCGCCCCAGGCGGCGCGGGTCCGGGCGATACCGACCTCGACATCGCGGAATTCCGCCTTGAGCGCGGCGGGCCAGGCACTGCCCTCCTGCGGCAGGCAGGGCGGCATCGGCTTGCCTCCGGCGCTGCTCCAGCGGGTCCGCCCCAGCTCGGCCAGCGCCGCCGCCGCCTCGCCCTCGACCATCATCGACAGATCGTGCCACGGGCCATACAGCCGCGCGCCATAGGGGCGGCGGCGGCGGGGATCGTCCTCCAGGTGCTCGGGCGTGTCCCACCGGTCCGATGTCATGTCGATCCCCCCGCAGACCGCGAAGGCATCGTCGATCACCACGATCTTCTGGTGGTGGCTGCACCCGAGCGGGTGAGCCGAATCGAACTTGAAGGCGATCCCGGGCGTGAAGAACCAGCGCACCAGATCGACGATCATCGAGCCGCGCAGCAGGAACTTGAGCGCGCCGAAGTTCCATTTGAGCACCCGCACCTGCAAGCCGGGACGGCGCTTGCACAGCCAGATCACGAAGGCCCCCAGCCGCGCGGGATAGGTCTTGCGGCTGGGCCCGTTCCACCATTTGCGGCCCGGCCCCAGCCGCACGCGGGTGTCGAAATCCCAGCCGATCATGTGGATCCGCTGGCGCGCGCCCAGCATCGCCTGCTGCATCAGCGCGAAATAGGCTGCCGCATCGATCACCACGTGCGCGCGGCTGGCCCGGGCGAAGCGCCAGGCCGATGAACTTTCCGAATGCTCCGCAGGGTCCTGCTCCATGACCGCCTCCATAGAACGCCGCTGCACCGCACACCACCGCACATTTGTTGCCTTGATTGGCAATTTTGCATGTTGTCTGCGCTGCGCCGGGGGTGCAGGACTGCCCCGTATGAGGACTCGGGAGGAACCGTTGCAATGCGCGTGATCGATCATTTCATCGTTGGTGGCACCGGCGGGCTGGGAAGCGCCCGCAAGGGCGCGGTGATGGATCCCAATAACGGCGGTCAGCAGGCCGAGGTCGTGCTGGGCGGAGCCGATGCGCTGGAGCGCGCGGTGGCGGCGGCCCAAGCGGCGCAGCCGGCCTGGGCGGCGATGAACCCGCAGCGCCGGGCGCGGGTGATGTTCAATTTCAAGGCGCTGGCCGAAGCCCATATGGACGAGCTGGCGGCGATGCTCTCGGCCGAGCATGGCAAGGTGATCGCCGACTCCAAGGGCGATATCCAGCGCGGGCTGGAAGTGGTCGAGTTCTGCTGCGGGCTGCCGCACGTGCTCAAGGGTGATTACAGTGGCGGGGCCGGTCCCGGGATCGACGTCTATTCCACGCGCCAGCCGCTGGGGATCGGCGCAGGGATCACCCCGTTCAACTTCCCGGCGATGATCCCGCTGTGGATGGGCGCGGTGGCAACGTCGACCGGTAATGCCTTCATCCTCAAGCCGTCGGAACGCGATCCCTCGGTGCCGGTGCGGCTCGCCGAACTGTTCCTTGAGGCGGGAATACCCGAAGGGATCTTCCAGGTAGTCCACGGCGACAAGCAGATGGTCGACCTGATCCTCGATCACCCTGCGATTTCGGCGGTCAGCTTCGTCGGCTCGAGCGACATCGCGCATTATGTTTATGAACGCGGGGTCCGCGCCGGCAAGCGGGTCCAGGCGATGGGCGGGGCCAAGAATCACGGGATCGTGATGCCGGATGCCGATCTCGACCAGGTGGTCGGCGACCTGTGCGGTGCGGCCTTCGGTTCGGCCGGGGAACGCTGCATGGCGCTGCCGGTGGTGGTGCCGGTGGGTGACGACACCGCGGAACGGCTGAAGGCCAAGCTGATCCCGGCGATCCACGCGCTGAAGGTCGGCATTTCGACTGATCCCGACGCCCAGTACGGCCCGGTGGTCACCGCGATGCACAAGACCAATATCGAACGCTGGATCCAGACCGCAATCGATGAAGGCAGCGAGCTGGTGATCGACGGGCGCGGCTTCACCATGCAGGGGCATGAGGAAGGGTACTTCCTCGGTCCGACCCTGCTCGACCGGGTGACCCCCGACATGACCAGCTACCAAAACGAGATTTTCGGTCCCGTGCTGCAGATTGTCCGCGCCAGGGACTTCGAGGAGGCGCTCGCGCTGCCCAGCCAGCACCAGTACGGCAACGGGGTCGCAATCTTCACCCGCAACGGCCACGCCGCCCGCGAATTCGCTGCCCGCGTCAATGTCGGCATGGTCGGGATCAACGTGCCGATCCCGGTCCCGGTGGCCTACCACTCGTTCGGCGGCTGGAAGCGCTCTGGCTTTGGCGACACGGACCAGTACGGCATGGACGGCATCGGCTTCTGGACCAAGAAGAAGAAGATTACCGCCCGCTGGCCCGACGGGGGCGGCGATGGATCGAACGCGTTTGTCATTCCGACGATGGGTTGAGCGCGCAATGCTGCTGCGCATCGGCCTGCTGCTGACCCTGCTGCTGTCATCCCCCGCCCTCGCCGACAAGCGCATCGCGCTGTCGTTCGACGATGCGCCGCGCCACCGGGGGGCCTTCTTCACCCCCGAGGAGCGCACGGTCAAACTGATCGCGGCGCTGCGTCAGGCCAAGGTTCGCCAGGCGGTGTTCTTCGTCAATCCAGGGCGGCTGGACACCCCCGACGGAGCGGGTGGCGAGCAGCGTATCGCAGCCTATGCCGCGGCCGGGCACGCGATCGCCAACCACTCGTTTTCACACCCGCATCTCAGCGAGCGGACGGCAGACGAGTTCCTGGCCGATGTCGACAAGGCGGAGGTCTGGCTCAAAGGCCGCCCCGGCTATCGCCCGTGGCTGCGCTTTCCGTTCCTGGATGAAGGCGGCAAGGACAAGGCCAAGCGCGATGCCGTGCGCGCCGGACTGGCGGCGCGCGGTCTGCGCAACGGCTATGTCACCGCCGACGGGTCTGACTGGCATCTGGAGCAGTTGACCATCGATGCCAAGGCGGCCGGCAAGCCAATGGACATGAAGGCGCTGCGGCGTCTGTACCTGCAGATGCAGCTGAGCGCGGCGGAATACCACGATGCCATGGCCCGCAGCACGTTGGGCCGCTCCCCCGCGCACGTCCTGCTGCTGCACGAAACCGATCTGGCTGCGCTGTTCATTGGCGATCTTGTCACGGAATTGCGGCGGCAGGGCTGGACCGTGATCACCGCCGACCAGGCCTATGCCGATCCGCTGCGCAAGGCGTTCCCCGACGTTCCCTTCGCCTATGGTACATTGACGGGAGCGATGGCCTGGGAAAAGGATATCGATCCGCCGCTCTATCCGCTGTGGATCAGCCAGGCGGTGGCAACGCAGCTGTTCGAAAACCGCGTCCTGAAAGAGACTGCCAAACCATGACCGACCAGTTTTCCCTGACCGAAGACCAGCTTGCGATCCAGGACATGGCGCGCAGGTTCACGGCCGACCGGATCACGCCCTTCGCGTCCGAGTGGGACGAGACGAGCCACTATCCGGTCGACGTCTGGAAGGCGGCTGGCGAGCTGGGGTTCGGCGCCATCTATGTGTCCGAGGAGAACGGCGGGATTGGCCTGGGCCGGCTCGAGGCGGCGCTGATCATGGAAGCGATGGCCTATGGCTGCCCGGCAACCAGCGCCTACATCTCGATCCACAACATGGCGACCTGGATGATCGACACCTATGGTTCGGCCGAGCTGAAGGCCCGGTTCCTGCCCGATCTGGTCTCCATGGCGAAAATCGCCTCCTATTGCCTGACCGAGCCGGGATCGGGCTCCGACGCCGCCGCGCTGAAAACCAGCGCACGGCTGGATGGCGATCACTATGTGCTGAACGGCACCAAGCAGTTCATTTCGGGCGCGGGCTACAACGACATCTACGTCTGCATGGTCCGCACTTCGGACGACAAGTCAAAGGGCATCACCTGTCTGGTGGTCGAAAGGGACACCCCCGGTCTGTCGTTCGGCGCGCCGGAGAGGAAGCTGGGCTGGAACGCCAGCCCGACCGCGCAGGTGATCTTCGAGGACTGCCGCGTGCCGGTGGCCAATCGCGTTGGCGCCGAAGGCGAAGGCTTCCGCTTTGCCATGGCCGGGCTCGACGGCGGGCGGCTCAACATCGGCGCCTGCTCGCTGGGCGGGGCGCAACGCTGTCTGGACGAGGCGGTGGCCTATACCAGGGACCGCCAGCAGTTCGGCCAGCCGATTGCCGATTTCCAGAACACCCAGTTCATGCTGGCCGACATGGCCACCGATCTGGAAGCGGCGCGCGCGCTGCTCTACATCGCCGCCGCCAAGGTGAGTGCGGGTGCCCCCGACAAGAGCCGGTTCTCGGCGATGGCCAAGCGGCTGGCAACTGACAGCGGCAGCAGAATCGTCAACGATGCGCTGCAACTTTTCGGCGGCTATGGTTATCTGCGCGACTATCCGATCGAACGGTTCTGGCGCGACCTGCGGGTCCATTCGATCCTTGAAGGGACCAATCAGGTGATGCGGATGATCGTTGGCCGGGACCTCCTGCGGCAATGACCGATGACATGATCATTCGCCGCGAAGGCGCCGCGGGGATTCTCTCGCTCAACCGCCCCGCCGCGATCCATGCGCTGACCCTGCCGATGGTCCACGCGATGACCGCAGCGCTGCTCGACTGGCGCGGCGATGACGAGGTCAAATCCATCATCATCGACCACGCCGAAGGGCGCGGGTTCTGCGCGGGTGGGGACATCGCCTTCCTGCGCAATTCGGCGCTGAACGATCGCGGCGTCTCGGGTCGCCGCTTCTTCCATGACGAATACCAGCTCAACCACCTGATCTTCACCTATCCCAAGCCGGTGGTCGCCTTCATGGACGGGATCACCATGGGCGGCGGCGTCGGGATCAGCCAGCCCGCGCGGTTCCATGTCGCGACCGAGAATACCCGCTATGCCATGCCCGAAACCGGGATAGGGCTGTTCCCCGATGTCGGCGGCGGCTGGTACCTGTCGCGCCTGCCCGGGCGGATCGGGCAATTCCTGGCGCTGACCGGCGCGCGGCTGGACGGGGCGGAGTGCAAATGGGCGGGTCTCGCTACCCATTACCTGCCGCACGAAGCGCTGGCCGAGGCCAAGCAGCGGATCATCCACGGACACGAGCCGGGGCAAGCACTGTCCGCGCTCGCCGTGTCGCCGCCCGAGGCCCGGATCGAAGGCAACGCCGCGCAGATCGCGAAGCATTTCGCTTCGGACCGCTATGAAGACGTGCTCGCCAGTCTGGAAGCGGATGACAGCGACTGGGCGGCCAGGGAACTGGCAACCCTGCACACCAAGAGCCCGCAGACCTGCAAGGTCGCGCTCCGCCAGCTGCATGACAGCCTGACCTGCGCCGACTTCGCCGCCAACATGGCGATGGAATACCGCATCGCATCGCGCGTGCTGACCCTGCCCGACTTTGCCGAAGGCGTGCGCGCGGTGATCGTCGACAAGGATGGCGCGCCGCAGTGGGACCCGGCCACGCCCGAGGGCGTTGCGGACGAATTGATCGAGAGTATTTTCGCGCCGCTCCCCGATGATGAGGAGTGGCGACCGTTACAACAAACCGCGTCACCCTGAACCTGTTTCAGGGTCCATTTCTCCCCACAGACCTTCGGTCGCCGGGGCGCGATGGATGCTGAAACAAGTTCAGCATGACGGTGTTGGAGAGAATTGAATCATGGCCGAATACGAAACCATCCTCACCGAACAGCGCGGTGCGGTCACGTTGATTACACTCAATCGCCCGCAGGCGCTCAACGCGCTCAATTCCGCAGTGCTGGAAGAGCTGATCGTCGCTTTCGCGGCTTACGAAGCCGACCCCGGCCAGCGCTGCGCGATCCTAACCGGTTCGGGCGAAAAGGCCTTCGCCGCCGGGGCCGACATCAAGGAAATGGCCGACAAGCCCGCCGCCGATTTCTACAGCCAGGATTTCTTCAGCCGCTGGACCAGCCATCTGGTCAAGACCACGCGCAAGCCGTGGATCGCGGCGGTCAATGGCTTTGCCTTGGGCGGCGGGTGTGAACTGGCGATGATGGCGGACTTCATCATCGCGAGCGAGAACGCGAAGTTCGGCCAACCCGAGATCAAGCTGGGCGTGGCCCCCGGCATGGGCGGCAGCCAGCGCCTGACCCGCGCGGTGGGCAAGGCCAAGGCGATGGAAATGTGCCTGACCGGGCGGATGATGGGCGCCGAGGAAGCTGAGCGTTCGGGTCTGGTCGCGCGCGTGGTGCCGCTGGCCGATCTCGTTGAGGAAGCCGTCAAGACCGCCGCCGAAATCGCCGCGATGCCGCCGCTCGCCGCAATCGCGAACAAGGAAATGGTGGGCGCCGCGTTCGAAACCGGGCTGGACCAGGGGATCCTGATCGAACGCCGGATCTTCCAGGTCCTCACCGCGACCGAGGACAAGGCCGAAGGTATGGCCGCGTTCATCGAGAAGCGGCCAGGGGTTTGGAAGGGCAAGTGACATGAAAATCACCTTCATCGGCCTCGGCAACATGGGCGGCGGGATGGCTGCGAACCTGGTCAAGGCGGGGCATGAGGTTCATGCCTTTGACCTCTCCGCGGAGACCCTCGCCCGCGCTGCCGAGAACGGCTGCGCCACCTACACTTCCGTTCGCGAGGCCGTCCACGGCGCCGAAGCGGTGGTCTCGATGCTGCCCAACGGGGCAATCGTGAACAGTGTCTACGGCGCCGATGTAATCGGTCACGCACCCGCCTCCGCCCTACTGCTCGATTGCTCGACCATCGACGTCGATACGGCCCGCACAGTTGCCGATGCCGCCAAAGCTGCCGGTTACGCCATGGTTGACGCGCCGGTCTCGGGCGGGATCGCGGCAGCCAATGGCGGCACGCTGACCTTCATGGTCGGTGGCAGCGACGACGCTTTCACGCGCGCCGAACCGATCCTTAGCGCCATGGGCAAGGCAGTGATCCACGCCGGGGCCAGCGGTGCAGGCCAGGCGGCCAAGATCTGCAACAACATGATCCTGGGCGCGACGATGATCGCCACCTGCGAGGCCTTTGCCTTGGCCGAGAAGCTGGGGCTGGACCTGCAGACTTTCTTCGACATCTCCAGCAAGGCGTCGGGCCAATCGTGGTCGATGACCAGCTACTGCCCGGTTCCCGGTGTCGGCCCGGCCAGCCCGGCCGACAACGGCTATCAGGGCGGTTTCGCCGCCGCGCTGATGCTCAAGGATCTGAAGCTGGCGCTGGAAGCTGCGCAGGGCGTCGGCGCCAAGGTCCCGATGGGCACCCGCGCCGAGGAACTCTACGCCGCCTTCACCGCAAACGGCAACGGCGGCTCGGACTTCTCGGCGATCATCAAGACCTTGTAGGGCGCCGCTT
>JABFRE010000071.1 GCA_013141325.1 Novosphingobium sp. | reverse complement strand
ATCGCGGTGCGGCCCGAGGTTTCGATATGGGCACCCATCCGGCCCAGTTCGGGAACGTGCATGTAACGGTTTTCGAAGATCGTTTCGGTCAGCACCGAGGTGCCCTGGGCCAGGCACAGCATCGCCATCAGCTGGGCCTGCATGTCGGTGGCGAAGCCGGGGTAGGGGGCGGTAGAGACGTTGACCGCGCGCAGCGGCCCGTCGGCGCTGATCTGGATGCCCCCGGCCTTGGGCTCCACCGTCACGCCCGCATCGCGCAGCGCCTGGACGGTGGCGTCCATTTCCTCGATAACGGCGTGCTTCAGGAACACCTCGCCCCCGGTGATCGCGGCGGCGCAGGCGTAGCTTCCGGCCTCGATCCGGTCGCTCATCACCCGGTAGGTTGCGCCGTGCAGTCGGGGCACGCCGTGGATCGTCAGATCGCTGGTGCCGATCCCCTCGATCTCCGCCCCCATCGCCACCAGCAGCTTGCACAGATCGACGATCTCCGGCTCGCGCGCGGCGTTGTGCAGCACGCTTTTGCCGGTGCACAGCACCGCAGCCATCAGTGCGTTCTCGGTCGCACCGACCGAGACCACGGGGAACGAATAGCGCCCGCCCGGCAGCCCGCCGTCGGGGGCCACGGCGCGGACATAGCCCGCTGCCAGCTCGATCGTCGCCCCCAGCGCTTCCAGCACTTTCAGGTGCAGGTCGATCGGGCGGTTGCCGATCGCGCAGCCGCCGGGCAGCGACACGGTCGCCTCGCCCATCCGGGCAAGCATCGGGCCCAGCACCAGGATCGAGGCGCGCATCTTGCGGACCAGTTCATAGGGGGCGACCGAACTGGTGATCCGCGGCGCTTCCAGCGTCATCACCCGGCCAAAATCGCCCGGACGGTTACCGGCGATACTGGTCGAAATTCCGAACTGGTTGAGCAGGTGCTGGAATCCGTCGATATCGGCCAGCCGCGGCAGATTGCGCAGCGTCAGCGGTTCCTCGGTCAACAGCGCGCACGGCAACAGCGTCAGCGCCGAATTCTTCGCGCCCGAGATCGGAATGGTGCCGGAAAGGCGCTTGCCGCCCTGGATGATGATCTTGTCCATAGTGCTCCGTTTAGCGGGAAACTTTTGAGCGACAAGGGGAAGGAAGAAAGGGGGTTCACGCAGAGAGCGCAGAGAAGAAAAGAGAGGCGCAGAGACGGTGTGCTTGCGGCGAAGCCGCTTTGCAATTGAACGCCGGAGCCGGTGCAAGCCCGAGACGATGAAACCGCCTTGCGGATTGCGCGACCCCTCTGCGCCTCCCTTTTCTTCTCTGCGTCCTCTGCGTGAACCATTCCAAGGCACAGTTGACGCGCGGCTCCTCGCCTGCGATTCCAAGCCACCATGACCAGCCCCAAACCGATCCGTAAGGCCGTGTTCCCTGTCGCTGGACTTGGCACGCGGTTTTTGCCCGCGACCAAGGCAATCCCCAAGGAAATGCTGCCGATCATCGATCGACCGCTGATCCAGTACGCGGTCGACGAGGCGCGCGAGGCAGGGATCGAGCAGCTGATCTTCGTCACCGGCCGCGGCAAGACCGCGATTGTCGAACATTTCGACACCGCCTTCGAACTGGAGGCGACGATGAACGAGCGCGACAAGGCGCTCGACGTGCTTGAACCGACCCGGATCCAGCCCGGCAATCTCGTTACCGTGCGCCAGCAGGTGCCGCTCGGGCTGGGCCACGCGATCTGGTGCGCCCGGGTGATCGTCGGCGACGAACCCTTCGCGATCTTCCTGCCCGATGAGCTGATGATCGCCAGCAAGGGCTCTACCGGCTGCATGAAGCAGATGGTCGAGGCCTATGACCGGGTTGGCGGCAACCTGATCTCAGTGCTCGAAGTGCCGGAAGAAGAGGTTTCAAGCTATGGCGTGATCGCGCCGGGCAAACGGGACGGCGCCCTGACCGAAGTCACGGGCCTGGTCGAAAAGCCCAAACGCGCGGACGCACCCAGCAACCTTATCATCTCGGGCCGCTACATCCTTCAGCCCGAAGTGATGCGGGTGCTCGAAACCCAGGGCAAGGGCGCGGGCGGCGAAGTGCAGCTGACCGACGCCATGGCCCAGATGATAGGCCAGCAACCGTTCCACGCGGTGACGTTCGCCGGCAAACGCTATGACTGCGGCAGCAAGACCGGCTTCGTCGAGGCGACTTTGGCGGTGGCGCTGGAGCGCGAAGATATGGCGCATGAGGTGCGGGCGATGGCGAAGCGGTTGCTGGGCGAGTGTTAGCCATCCGGACTGACGCGCTGCGGCTCTTGGCGATGATCAGTCTCGCCTCGGTCTTGGTAGCGGCAAGCTCTCCGCACCCTAAACCCAATTGGGATCGCGCCTGGTGGGGTATGGACGATCCGGACTTTTTTCACGCCTACCCTGCGGCAAAATGGCCCGACGGCAGTTGGGTGGCATCGGTCCCGGCTTCGCGAATAGCGCGCACCGCATTGCTGGCCAGCGTGATAGAGCGGGGCACCTTCGTTCATTTTCGGTTCGAATATGACAATGGGTACAGGCTGGTTGCGATCAGTTTCGTCGTAGCTGGTGGTTACAGCCGGGCCGAAGCTGCACTCGAACGAACGCTGGGCCTACCAGTCCGGGGCGACCGGACAGAGGCACGTTGCATCGCACCGAATGGAGAACGCAGGATTGAGGACCCCAGCGGGGTCGGTCACATCATCGCTTCGTGCCTCGCTCATGCCGCATTTGCAGACCGCCGCGGCGGCAATGCTGTCGACCTGGCGTCGGTCTACGATTGGGAGCTGAAGCAACATGGCTCGCGCTCCAGCCTTGAAAGGGCAACGCTGGTGACGATAGAGGCGCTCGGAATCTGCGATTCGTGTGCAGCGCCCCAGTGAATCCGGCGTGACCGCGCGGGGCGCATAGCCTACGCGAAGCTTATGCCGCTGATCGCCTTCAACAAGCCCTTCAACGTCCTCTCGCAGTTCACGGACCGGGGAACCGCCGGTTCCCCGCGCGCGACGCTTTCGGATTACATCGACCTGGCGCAAGTCTATCCCGCCGGGCGGCTTGACCGGGACAGCGAGGGGCTCTTGCTGCTCACCGATGATGGGCAGCTGCAAGCGCGGATTGCCGATCCGAAGTTCAAATTGCCCAAGACCTATCTGGCGCAGGTGGAGGGCGCGGCGGACGATGCCGCGCTCGCCGCCTTGCGCGGCGGGGTGCAGCTGAACGACGGGATGACCCGGCCCGCCTTGGCCGAAGCGATCGATCCGCCCGATCTGTGGCCGCGCGATCCGCCGGTGCGGTTTCGCAAATCGGTGCCTGATTGCTGGCTGCGGCTAACTATCAGCGAAGGGCGCAACCGTCAGGTGAGGCGGATGACTGCGGCGGTCGGCCTGCCGACGCTGCGGCTGGTACGCTGGGCGGTCGGGGACTGGACGCTCGACGGCCTCGCGCCCGGGGAGTGGCGCGCGGTTTAGGGTATCCGGCGCCCTTTCCGTCCTAAGGCTGCCGGGTGTAGCGGCCTCGTCCGAATTCCTCAGGGATCAGCGATCCGTCTTCGATCCGCAGGTGAAGAATCTCAAAGGCGGGCGGCACCAGCTGCGCCTCGTCGGCCAGCACGTGGATCACCCCCTCGCGCAGCGGAGGAACGGCCAACCTTGCGTCCTTGCCCGGAGCGAACGGCGCGGACAGGGTAACGGCAGTGAGCGGCGTTTCGCTTCGGCCCGGGCGCAGCGCGATGCCGCCGCTGCGGCTTTCCACGCGCTCGTCAGGCCCACCCGCGAAATGCAGGGTGACGACCACGGTACGCAGCCCGGCGCCACTCTTGTCGGTCCGCAGTTCCAGCGCGAGCCCCCGCTGCCAGCGGGCGGGCGGCAGGCCCTGCGCGCTCTTGCGCGGCGGCAGCTGGCATTCGCGAGGTGCTGGCGGGGCGGGCGGATCGGGCGGCGCAGCTTCGGCCGGGGTGCTGCCGTCAAGGG
>JABFRE010000159.1 GCA_013141325.1 Novosphingobium sp. | reverse complement strand
ACGCAAGCTTCCACCTCGCTGCACGAAACATTCTCACCGCCGCGGATCACCAGATCCTTCTTGCGGTCGACGATGTAGAGGAACCCGTCCGCGTCGATCCGGGCGACATCGCCGGTGTGCAGCCAGCCCTGGGTGATGGCCTTCGCCGTATCGTCGGGCCGGTTGATGTAACCCTTGATCACCGAGGAGCCGCGTACCCACAGCTCACCTGCTTCGCCGGGCGGAACATCGTGGCCGTCGTCATCGACGCAGCGGACTTCGAAATTGGGCATCGCCGGGCCGGCGCTGTCGGGCCGGTCGACGAAGAAGTCCCCCCCGGTCGAGGTGATGATCCCGCAGGTTTCGGTCATGCCGTAACCGGTGCTGGGGCGCGCAGTGGAAACGCCCTCTTCGATCTTGTGCACCAGATCGGGCGGAACCTGCGCGCCGCCGCCCGACAGCGCGGTCAGGCTGGAGGTATCGCGGGTGCGGAAATCGGGGTGGCTGATCACCTCGCGCGCCATCACCGGAACCCCGCCCATCGAGGTGACCCGCTCGGCTTCGATCAGCCGCAGCGCCTCACCGGCGTCCCAGCGGTACATCAGCACCAATGTTCCGCCCAGCGCGGTCGCGGCATAGGCGCCGCAGTTGTTGGCGGTGACATGGAACAGCGGCGTGGTCAGCAGCGCGACCGGCACCGGCGGATCGGCGGGCGGGGCGACGCCCGTCGCCCGTTCGGTCGCCAGCGCGCTCGAGGCCCCGGCGTAGAGCAGGTTCATCAGGTTGGCCACGCAGCCGCGGTGGGTCAGCTGCGCGCCCTTGGGAAAGCCGGTGGTGCCCGAGGTGTAGAAGATGCAGGCATCGGCGTCGGGATCGATTTCCACGGACGGGAGCGCGCCGGGATGGGCAATGACGTCTGCCCAGGGAGTAACGCCGTGCGCGTCGGCGGACAGGCGCACGGCCACGACCTCGATCCCGCCGTGGTCGCCCGATCCGGTGCGCAGCCGCTCCAGCCGCTCGGCATCGCAGAACAGGGCGCGGGGCGCGGCGTCGGCCAGCGCATAGTCCATTTCCTCAGCGGTCCACCACGCGTTCATGCCGACCGCCGCGATCCCGCTGCTGACGCAGGCCCAGTAGATCAGCAGCCATTCGGGGTAGTTGCGCATCGCGATGCCCACGCGTTCGCCAGGCCCGATGCCGCGCGCCGCCAGCCAGGCGGCGATGGCGCGAACCTGATCGTGGGCCTGAGCGTAGCTGATCCGCTCGCCCTCATAGACCAGATAGGTCCGCTCGCCATAGGCCGCAGTGGAGAGCCAGAACTCGCGCACGTTGGCGGGCGCGTTCCTGAAGGTGCGCATCCGCTGGCCGAGAATTTGCGCCTCGACGATTTCGAACTGGCCGCCCGGCCCGGTCAGCTCTTCGCGCGCGCGGCGCAGTTCGGCATAGTGCATCGCTCTTCCCGCATGGCTTAATTGAGCGATTAAGTGCAGCATGGCGCAGGCTTGGGCAAGCTGCTTCCTTTGCGGCGCCGCCGTTTCGCCTTAAGGCCGGATCATGACCCTCGCGCCTGACCGTCTTGAACGCTTTGCCCGCCATATCGTGCTGCCCGAAGTCGGCGGGGCCGGGCAGGTCGCGCTGAGCACAGCGCATGTCGTGCTGATCGGCTGCGGCGGGATCGGATCGCCCGCGCTGCAGTATCTGGCGGCGGCGGGAATCGGCGAACTTACGCTGGTCGACGACGACCGCATCGACGCAAGCAACCTGCAACGCCAGACGATCTTCGCCGAGGCGGATATTGGCCGCCCAAAAGCCGAAGTCGCGGCCCAATGGGTCGAGCGGTTCGATAGGTCCCTCAAGGTCCGGGCCCACGTCGGGAGGGTCGGGGGGGATAACCTTGCCCCGGTCCTTGAGGGTGCCCACCTTGTCCTGGACGGCTGTGACAACTTCGCGACTCGGCTGGCGGTTTCGGATGCCTGCGTCGCGGCCGGAGTGCCGCTGACCAGCGCGGCGATCGGGCGGTTTCAGGGACAGGTGGCCAATTTCGCCGGGCATCTGCCGGGGGAAAGCTGCTATCGCTGTTTCGTTGGCGACGCCTTCGATGCCGAGGACTGCGACAGCTGCGCGGCCGACGGCGTGCTGGGGGCGATGGCCGGGATGGTCGGTGCCTTTGCGGCGATGCAGGCGATACGGGTGCTGCTGAAGGGACGGGCGACGCTGGGCGATCCGCAATGGGGCAAGCTCCACCTGGTCGAAGGATTGGTGCCCAGCCTGCGCACGATGCGGATCGCAAAGGATCCAGCGTGCAAAGGGTGCCTAAAAGCTGGCGCCGTCGATTAGCCGCCGGGGCAAGTCTGCCCACAGCGCCGCATCGAAAATCCGCAGGTTCACCCCCATCCGGTCGTAGTCGGGGATCAGCGGCGTCCAGTGCGTCGTGCAGCCGCAGATCGGGCAGTGCCATGTGGTGAGCGTGGAGTCGCCCTGGACATAGCCGGTCTGCGTCCCGGTGACCGTCACCTGGGACAGCGCACAGTGGTGCCACAGGCCGCCGATCCGGCGGCACAGCGAACAGTTGCAATCGCCCGCATCGGTGGGGGTTTCGCGCAGGATCACCTGCACGGCGCCGCAGTGGCACGATCCACGATGTTCCGTCACGCCAGCACCTCCTCCACCCAGACCGGTACCACCTCACTGGCCGGACCCAGCCGGGATTCGTGAAACCAGCGCGAGCCCTGGCTCCGCTCAAGATTGAGCTCCAGCGTTCGCGCACCCAGTTCGCGCGCGTCCCGGACGAAACCGGCAGCGGGATAGACCGCGCCGGAGGTGCCGATGCTGACGAACAGGTCTGCGCTGCGCAGGGCGGCGTAGATCTCGCCCATGCGATAGGGCATCTCGCCGAACCATACAACATCGGGGCGCAGCGTGCGCGCCTGGCAGACCGGGCAGGGCGGGCGCTCGATCAGGGTGGTGCGCCACGGGCTGCGCAGGTCGCAGCTGGTGCACCAGGCCTTGAGGTGTTCGCCGTGCATGTGCAGCACCCGGCGTGCGCCAGCGCGTTCGTGCAGATCGTCGACGTTCTGGGTGACGATCAGCAGGTCGCCCGTCCACCGCGCGTCGAGCTCGGCCAGTGCCGCGTGCGCTGGGTTGGGCAGCTTCTCCTGAATCGCGGCGCGGCGCATGTCGTAAAAGCGGTGGACCAGATCGGGATCGCGGACAAAGGCCTGGGGCGTGGCGACGTCTTCCACCCGGTGGTTTTCCCACAGCCCGCCGGCGCTGCGAAAGGTGTCGATCCCGCTTTCGGCGGAAACGCCCGCGCCGGTCAGGATCACGATGTTGCGGTATTTGCCCATCGCGGCCATGAAGCACGCATCAAAGGGGATAGGCAATGGCCAGAATCGGCATCATCGGCAGCGCGGGGCGCATGGGGCAGGCGCTGGCGCAGGCGATCGGGGCAGCGGGGCATGACGTGGCGGGCGGCGCCGACAAGGGCGATGACATCGCCCGGCTGGCCGCAGTCAGCGATGTGCTGGTGGATTTTTCCAGCCCCCACGCCCTTGAGGCGAACCTCGATGCGGCGCTGACTGCGGGCGTGCCGATCCTTGTCGGCACGACCGGACTTGAAGAACGCCACCATTGGCTGTGCGATACCGCCGCCGAGACGGTCGCCGTGCTGCAGACCGGCAACACCTCGCTCGGCGTTACGCTGCTGGCCCACCTGGTGCGTGAGGCTGCGGCGCGGCTGGGCGAGGATTGGGACATCGAGATTGCCGAAACCCATCACCGGATGAAAGTCGATGCGCCGTCGGGCACGGCGCTGTTGCTGGGCGAAGCGGCAGCGGCGGGGCGCGGGATCGACCTTGCGGTCCATGCGGTTCGCGGCCGCGACGGGATGACCGGCGCGCGCGAATCGGGGGACATCGGCTTTGCTGCTTTGCGAGGCGGCAGCGTTGCGGGTGATCATACCGTGCATTTTCTGGGCGAGCACGAACGGCTGAGCCTGTCACATCTGGCCGAAAACCG
>JABFRE010000069.1 GCA_013141325.1 Novosphingobium sp. | reverse complement strand
ATGTCTCATGGTTCAGCAGAGGGGTCGGTAATCCGCAGCGCGAGGCATTATCGCTGAGTCACCATGACGCGATAGAGGCTTCGTGAGCGGCGCTTCCGGCCGCTGACCATGCGAAGGGCCACCCGGCTTGGCCGGTGTGGCCCTTCTCATTTTCCGGCACCCTGCGCCCGCCCTTGGCCAACTCGGCGATTCCCCCTATCGAAAATGGATTGACTGCCGCTTACCATTTATTTCGCATTGCTTGCCAAGAACGTAACTATCGTTCAAAGACGCCGTTCACTCTTCAGACCGGAACCCGCTGCCATGACCGCCGACATTGCCTTCACCCGCCTGCCCCACCCCGCCTCGACGGCGGCGGAGGTACGCGCGGCGGTGCTGGCCGATCCCGGTTTTGGCAAGACCTTTACCGATCACATGGTCACGATTGACTGGAGCGAAGCGGCCGGCTGGCACAATCCGACCGTTATGCCCTATGGCCCGATCGCGCTCGATCCCGCAGCGGCGGTGCTCCACTATGCGCAGGAGATATTCGAAGGGTTGAAAGCCTACCGGTTTAATGACGGGGGCACCGCGCTGTTCCGGCCCGAGGCCAACGCCCGCCGCTTCAACGCCTCGGCCGCGCGGCTTGCCATGCCCGAAATGCCCGAAGCGTTGTTTGTCGAAGCGATTCGCCAGCTGGTGGCCGCCGATCACGATTGGTTCCCGACGGTGGACGGCGGCTCGCTGTACCTGCGCCCGTTCATGATTGCGACAGAGGCCTTTCTGGGGGTGCGTCCCGCCAAGCAGTACAAGTTCATCGTCATCGCCAGCCCGGCGGGCAACTATTTCAAGTCGGGCGCGCCGGCAGTCTCGATCTGGGTATCGGACTATACCCGCGCCGCGCCGGGCGGCACCGGGGCCGCCAAGTGCGGCGGCAACTATGCCGCCAGTCTGGTACCCACCGCAGAGGCGTTTGCCCGGGGCCACGATCAGGTGCTCTTCCTCGACGCTGCCGAGCATAGGTGGATAGAGGAACTGGGCGGCATGAATCTGTTCTTTGTCTTCGCCAACGGTTCGATCCTGACCCCGCCGCTGGGGGGGACCATTCTGCCCGGGATCACCCGGGATTCGCTGCTGCAACTGGCCCGCGAGGAAGGCCTGACGGTGCGCGAAGAGCGCTACAGTATCGATCAGTGGCGTGCCGACGCCGCCTCGGGCGCGCTCCTCGAAGCCTTTGCCTGCGGTACAGCGGCGGTGGTGACCCCGGTGGGCAAGGTTGCGGATCCGGACGGCGAATTCATCGTCGGCAGCGGCGGGCCGGGACAACTCACTGGCAAGCTCAAGGACCGCCTGGTCGCGATCCAGCGCGGCACCGCCCCCGATCCGCACGGCTGGGTCATGCGCCTGGACTGAGCGCGCCGCGCTCAGCCGCCGGGCTTCACATTTGCCCGCCGAAATGTCCCGAACCGGCACGAAACCGGGCGATGCACCGGTGCTTCGTGCACCCTACTGCCGCACTCCTGCACAGCATATCCTGTGGCTGAAAAGGAGTGCCCGCAATGCCGATCACTGGGTCCAGCGAAGTAACCACCAACCCGAATGCGCCGGATACCGGCAGCACCAGCCCCGACGCGATCGTCCCCACCCAGGCGCTGGTGCTGTCGAACGGCAACACCTTGCTGGGGTGGACGGACTTTTCCGGCTCGGCGCCCCGGATGATGCTCCAACTTTTCGACCCTGCGGGGACCGCCCTCGGCGCGGCCTTTACCGTTGCAGCCAGTCTGGGCAACGCGACCTACTTTGCCAGCGCCGTGGCGACTGCGGACGGCGGATTTTACGTTCAGCGCCTGACATCGGGCGGGGAAGGTCTCGATTTCCTCCACTACACCAGCACCGGCGAGCTTGTCGGCCAGTCGCAGGAAATGTCCAGCTTCGGCAGTCCGTTCGATGCCGGCTTCCGGATGTCCGCGCTGCCCGGTGGCGGACTGGCGGTGTTCGGGATCAAGGTGTTCAGCTATCCCAATGGCGACGGAACATCGACCTATGTCGACAAGCCGGTGCTGTTCATGTTTGACTCCGCAGGCAACCAGATCAGCGAAACCGTGATCGAAGGGGTTGTCGAGAACAGCAGCGGTTCCATTCATGCAGACATCACCGTGCTGCCTGGCGGCAATATCGTCGCCACCTGGGTTGAGCCTTTGCTCTCAAGTGGCGGCCCCGCCTCGCTCCACACGCAAGTGTTCAACAGCAGCGGAACTGCCGTCACGTCCGCTTCAACGGTTGATAGCGGCGACGCGTCATTCGGCGGGCTTGCCATCGATTCCATCGAACCGGTGACAGAGGCCTTTGCCGATGGTTCGTTCGTCACCGTGTGGTTCAGGAACGCTGGCAACACGTTCCAGATTTTCAACGCCGATGGCACTGCGCAGGGCCCGGCCATCGTGCTCCACTCCGACTTCGGTGTCGGCTTGTTCTCGCCAGGGAGCTACGACGTCGTCACACTTCCCGATGGCACGTTTGTGATCGGAGGCGAGGCGTACTCGTGGACCAACCCGGATACCAGCGGTCAGTCGGTTGTTGCCATGCAATTCAACCGCGACGGCACCCGGGTGAACTTCGAGTTCATCACGCTCAACTCGACCTACGAGGGCGACCAGGGTTCGCTCGATCTGGTGGCGACAGGCGATGGCGGGTTCACCGCGGTCTGGCTGGACCGGGGTGAAATCGTTGATCCCAATGGACCGTCCGATGCCGTCCTCGACGTCTGGCGCCACCGCAGTTTCTCAACCGGAACGGTGACGAACACCGCCCCCGTCGCACAGGACGGCGCCGCCTCGGGCACCGAAGACGCCCCCATCACCGGTCAGGTCGCAGCGACCGACGCCGACGGCAATGCGCTGACCTACAGCCTGGTCACCGGCCCGGCGCACGGCACGATCACTTTCAACGCCAACGGGTCCTACACCTACACACCCGGCTCCGACTACAACGGCGCGGACAGCTTTACCTTCCGCGCGAGCGACGGAACCGCGAACAGCAACGTCGCCTCGGTATCGCTGGCCATCGCCGCCGTGAATGACGCCCCGGTGCTGGCGGCACCGATCAGCGACGTGACGACCGGCGAGGATGCGGCATTCAGCTTTACCCTGCCCGCCGGAACCTTCACCGATGTCGACAACGCCGCGCTGGCCCTCAGCGTTTCGGGGTTGCCCGCCTGGCTCAGCTTCGATGCCGCCACGCGGACCTTCTCCGGCACCCCGGCCAACGGCGATGTCGGCACCTTCAACGTCACCGTCACCGCGTCGGACGGCAGCCTGAGCGTATCGGACGTTTTCGCGATCACCGTGGCCAACGTCAACGATGCCCCCACGGTCGCCATCGCGCTTGTTGACCAGGCGGCCAGCGAAGACACCGCCTTCACCTTCACGCTGCCCGCCGGAACCTTCACCGATGTCGACGCGGGTGACACGCTGACGCTGAGCGCCTCGGGCATGCCCGCCTGGCTGAGCTTCGATGCTGCCACACGGACCTTCTCCGGCACCCCGGCCAACGGCGATGTCGGCACCTTCAACGTGACGGTCACCGCCTCCGACGGCAGACTCAACACCGCCGATGTCTTCGCGATCACTGTGGCCAACGTCAACGATGCGCCCACGGTCGCCGTTGCCATCGTCGATCAGGCAGCAACGCAGGGCACGCCGTTCAGCTTCGCACTGCCCGCCGGCAGCTTCGCCGATCAGGACGCGGGCGACACCCTGTCGCTGGGCGTGTCGAGCCTGCCCGCGTGGCTGAGCTTCGATCCGGCAACCGGAGCCTTCACCGGCACCCCGGGCACCGGCGATGTCGGCCCGGTGTCGATCACGGTAACCGCCACCGACCTGGCCGGCGCTGCGGTGAGCGACACCTTCGTAATCAATTTCGCGACCAGCGGAACCCCGCCCATCACAGGCACCAACGGCAACAACGTGATCGTGGGCACCGGCGGCAACGACGTCATCTTCGCGCTGGGCGGCGACGATGCCGTGTTCG
>JABFRE010000057.1 GCA_013141325.1 Novosphingobium sp. | reverse complement strand
AGAAATGCTCCGCTGGCCGGATCGAGCGCCCAGATCCGCACCACGTCCGATTGTTCGTGCGCGACCCGATCGGGGTGGCTTAGCGGGCTCTGGAAGGCAGCGTAGAGCACCGATCCGTCGGGCGACAGCGCCAGCGCCTCGAACCCGCGGTTGAGTTTGCGGGTCAGGGCCAGCGGCGGCAGCGTTTCGGCAAAGGGAATCGCCGACCCGGCAAAGGCGGCGGCCGTCCCTTCGGGCACACAGCGTTGCACCACCGTGCCGTCGCGTTCCACCAGCAGCAGCGAGGGCCCGTATTCCTCGGCGATCCACAACCGCCCGTCGGGCAGGCAGGCCAGCCCTTCGGTGTCGGCACCGTCCGGATCGCAGCCCAGCGGAGACCCGTCGAGCGCCAGCGCGGGTTCGCTCTCCTGCCCCTCCAGTGGCAGCGGCAGCCCGCTCAGTCGCGCGCCGTTCGCCGCGTGCAGCGGAAAAACCGCATCGAGCACCACCGCATCGCCGACGATCCGGAACCTGGCGAGGCACGGCCCCTCCTGCGGCAAGGGCATCACCTTGGCCCCGTCGAGCGCGGCAGCATCCTTGAGCGCGTCGAGGCCGTACCGCCCGACCGCGGCCTTGGGCTTGATGTTGGGGCCGCGATCACCGACGCCCCAGAACACATCCGCTGGATCGGCCGCACAGCGCGCCAGTCCCGAGGTCAGGCTGCGGGTCAGCCGCATCGTGCCCTTCGGCATCGCCAGCTCCGCCAAAAGCGGATCGGTCCAGTTCAGACGCTGAATCACGCTCTAGCCATCAATGCGCCTCGATCCGCCCGAGCATCCGGAAGAAGAAGGCGGTCGACCAGCCGAGCAGGACCATGCCCAGAATGCTCTCGAAGGCGCCGAGCAGGCGCCAGTCGGCGGCGATATGGGTATCGTTGTACCCCACGGTCGAATAGCTGATGGTGGAAAAGTACAGCGCGTCCTCCAGCCCGTAGATGGCGCCGGTGGCGAGATAGACAAAGGAAAAGGCCCAGATTTCCGCGCCGTGCAGCGCCAGAATCGCAATCACGATCCCCAATGTGAAGGCGACGCCGCGCGGGCTCAGCGGGCGGATCCGCTTCATACGCTCCACCGCCGCTTCGGTCCGCAGCAGCCGCGCCAGACTGAACAGGCCGAAGCCGTGGATCGCCACACAGACCACGACCATCACCGAGGCGACAGCGAACTGGGCAGCAAGTTGCGGCATCGCGGCGCTCAATCGCGCAGCAGTTCGTTGATACCGGTCTTGGCGCGGGTCTGGGCGTCGACCGACTTGATGATTACCGCGCAGGCCAGCGATGGGCCGGGCGAACCATCGGGCAGGGTCTTCCCCGGCATCGCGCCGGGCACCACCACGCTGTAGGGCGGGATATGGCCGGTGATGACCTTGCCGGTGTCGCGGTAGACGATCTTGCTGGTGGCGGTGATGAACACCCCCATCGCCACGACGCAGCCTTCGCCGACGATCACCCCTTCGACGATTTCGCTGCGCGCGCCGATGAAGCAGTTGTCACCAATGATCGTCGGGTTGGCCTGCATCGGTTCGAGCACTCCGCCGATCCCGGCACCGGCGGAGATATGGCAATTGCTGCCCACCTGCGCACACGAACCGACCGAGGCCCAGGTATCGATCATCGTCCCCTCGCCAACATGGGCGCCGATGTTCACGAAACTGGGCATCAGCACGACATTGCGGCCCACATGCGCGCCGCGCCGCACGATCGCGCCCGGCACCGCGCGGATACCGGCATCGCGAAAGCGGTTCGCGTCCCAGCCGGTGAACTTGAGCGGGACCTTGTCGAACGAAGGCGCCCCGGCCGAACCATAGTCCATCACCGCGTTGTCGTTGAGCCGGAACGAGAGCAGCACCGCCTTCTTGAGCCACTGGTTGACCTGCCAGCCGCCCTTGCCGTCGGGCTCGGCAACGCGCGCGGTGCCGCTGTCGAGCAGGCCGAGGGCGGCATCGACCACTGCGCGCACATCGCTGCTGGCGGGCGAAACGCCGTCGCGCACGTCCCATGCGGCTTCGATTGCGGCGGCGAGCTGAGCGGACATCGGGCTACTCCGGGGCAAGGGGTCTTTGCCGCCGCCTATAGCCTCGCGCCGGTCAGGACAAGCTACATCCCCGCCAGTTTCGCATACTCGCTCGCGCGGTCGACCAGCGGCTGGACGCGGTCTGACTGGGCCTTGGCATGGGCCGAGCTGGCGGTGCCGTCGATCACCCGCTTCTTGATCCCCTGCAGAATCCCCGCGAGGCGGAAGAAATTGTAGGCAAACAACCAGTTCATGTCGGGCACGCTGCTACGTCCGGTGGCGCCGCAATACCGTTCGACCAATTCCTCCAGCTCAGGAATTCCCAGCGCCTTGCGGTCAAGATCCTGGACCCCGCTGCGTCCGGCATTCTCTGTGACATAGGCCATGCAGACATAGGAGAAATCGCCCAGCGGATCGCCCAGCGTGGAGAGCTCCCAGTCCAGCACTGCCAGCACCTTGGGCTCGTCATGCGCGAAGATCATGTTGTCGATCCGGTAGTCGCCGTGAACGACGCTGGTACGGGTCTGTTCGGGCAAGGTGGCGGGCAGCCATTCGATCAGCCGCTCCATATCGGGCATGTGCTCGGTTTCGGAGAGCTTGTACTGCTTGGTCCAGCGATCGACCTGGCGGCCGAAATAATTGCCGGGCTTGCCGAAGTCCGAAAGGCCGGCCGCTTCGACATCGACGGTGTGGAGCGCCGCCAAGGTGTCGATCATGGCAAGGTAGGTCTGACGACGGTATGCGGGTTCTGCCCCAGGCATGGCCCCGTCCCAGATCGTTTTCCCGTCGACCAGGTCCATGATGTAGAACCACGATCCGACCACGCTGTCATCGGTGCACAGGCCGAACTGCCGCGCGGCGGGAAAGCCCGCCTGGTTGAGCGCGTTCTGGACCTTGTATTCGCGGTCGACCGCGTGGGCGCTGGGCAGCAGCGGGCCGAACGGCTTGCGGCGCAGCACGTACTTGCCGCTCTTCGCCTCGACTTTGTAGGTCGGGTTCGATTGCCCACCCTTGAACTTGGTCAGGTGCAGCGGGCCTTCGAAGCCTGCGACATTGGCCTGCATCCATTCGGCCAGCCTGCCCTCGTCAAGCCGGTCGGCGCCTTCGGGTTCGACTGTGCCGACAAAGGCTTCGTCCGCGGTGATCGCTTCAGTCATCGCTGCCTCGCTTACTGGTCAAACACGATCACGCTGCGCGCGGCCGTGGCCGATTTCATCGTTTCGAAGCCTTCGTTGATCCGTTCGAGCGGAATTCGCTCGGCAATCAGGGTGTCGAGATCGAGCAGCCCGCGCATGTAGAAATCGACCAGCCGCGGCATGTCGACCGGGAAATGGTTCATCCCCATGATCGCGCCTTGCAGCTTCTTGCCCGACAAGAGGTCCATCGCGCTGAGCCCCACCGAATGGCTGAGCGGCATCATGCCGAGAATAGTCGCGGTGCCGCCGCGACGCAGCGAACGGACAGCCAGCTCGCCAGAGGCCGGACGGCCGACCGCCTCGACCGCGTGATCGACCCCGCCCTTGGTCATTTCGATGATCTGCTCGGCCGCATCGTTGGCCAGGGCATCGACCGTGTGCGTTGCGCCCAGCTTCATCGCCAGCGCGCGCTTTTCAGGCATCGGATCAGCCGCGATGATCTTGCCGGCCCCGGCGATCTTGGCGGCGTTGATCGCGGCGAGGCCCACCCCGCCGCAGCCGACGACGGCCACCGTTTCGCCCGGAGTGACCTTGCAGGCGTTGAAGATCGTTCCCGCCCCCGTGGTCACCGCACAGCCGATCACCGACGCCCGGTCAAGCGGCATTTCGGGATCGATCGCGGTGCAGGCGTGTTCGTGAATCAGCATCATTTCGGCGAAGGCCGAGAGATTGAGCATCTGGTTCACGGGCGTTCCGTCGCCGCGCGACAGGCGCGGTTCGGCTCCGGCGGCGCGGCGGGTATCGCCGCCCAGGCAAAGCGACATCCGGCCGGTGACACAATATTCGCAGTGTCCGCAGAACGCCGACAGGCAGGTCACCACCGCATCGCCGACCTTGACGGTGCGGACCTCGCTGCCCACCGCCTCGACAATCCCCGCGGCTTCGTGACCCGGAACTGCGGGCAGTGGATGGGGATAGGTCCCTTCGATGAAATGCAGGTCCGAATGGCACAGGCCGCAGGCCGCCGTGCGGATCAGCACCTCGTGCGGGCCCGGCTTGCTGATCACCAGCCGCTCGATTTCAAGCGGCTGGTTCTGGGCGACAAGGACTGCGGCTTTCATGTGCATCTATCTCCGAATTTAAGGCTCCTCTCCCGCATGCGGGAGGGTGATTGCTGTGCACCTTCGCTGTGGTTGGCGCAGATGCTTTACCGCGCAACCCCCAGGTCGCCCGAGGTCGGACCCGTCTCCGGCTGCGGCGCATACTTGCCCATTTCGATCCGGGCTATCGAGCGGTTGTGAACCTCGTCCGGACCGTCGGCGATGCGCAGCGTACGCTGACCGGCATACATCTTGGCGAGGCCGAAGTCTTCCGAAACGCCGCCGCCGCCGTGGGCCTGGATCGCATCGTCGATGATCTTCAGCGCCATGTTCGGCGCCTTGACCTTGATCATCGCGATTTCGGCCTGGGCGGCCTTGTTGCCGACCTTGTCCATCATGTCGGCCGCCTTGAGGCACAGCAGCCGCGAACATTCGATCTCGATCCGGGCTTCGGCAATGCGCTGTTCCCAGATCGAATGGGTGCTGATCGGCTTGCCGAAAGCGACCCGGCTGTTGAGCCGCTTGACCATTTTGGCCAGCGCTTCCTCGGCCACCCCGATCGTGCGCATGCAGTGGTGGATCCGGCCCGGGCCGAGCCGCCCCTGCGCGATTTCGAACCCGCGGCCTTCGCCCAGCAGCATGTTGCTGGCGGGAATGCGGACGTTGTTCAGCCTGATTTCCATGTGCCCGTGCGGGGCATCGTCGTAACCGAACACCGGCAGATGGCGGAGGATCTCCACACCGGGCGCGTTCAGTTCCATCAGCACCATCGATTGCTGGGCGTGCTTCTTGGCCTCGAAATCGGTCTTGCCCATCACGATCGCGATCTTGCAGCGCGGATCACCGGCACCCGACGACCACCACTTGGTGCCGTTCAGCACATACTCGTCGCCCTCGCGGCGGATCGAGCATTCGATGTTGGTTGCGTCGGACGAGGCAACCTGAGGCTCGGTCATCAGGAAGGCCGAGCGAATTTCACCGTTCATCAGCGGCTTGAGCCACTGCTCCTTCTGTTCGCGCGTGCCGTAGCGATGCAGCACTTCCATGTTGCCGGTATCCGGCGCAGAGCAGTTGAACACTTCCGAAGCGAAACCGACGCGGCCCATTTCCTCGGCGCAAAGCGCATATTCCAGATTGGTCAGACCCGGCCCTTCGAATTCGAAACTGTCATCGACATGAGCGCGTCCGGCCTGCGGTGGCATGAACAGGTTCCAGATCCCCTGGGCCTTGGCCCGGGCTTTTTCCTCTTCGACCACCGGAAGGACTTTCCAGCGTTCGCCCTCGGCGTCCTGCTTCTTGTAGTCGCCTTGGCGCGGGCGGACGTGGTTCTCGATGAACTGGCGCACCCGGTCGCGCCAATAGACCTGCCGTTCGGTGGGGTCGAAATCCATGGGGTCGGTCCTTCCTGATACTGTTGAGTCTCGCCTGCATCCCTGCCACGGCGAACCGCCCGCGCCAAGGAGGAATTAAGCGATCGGTTAAGGGTGGACGCCCGATGCGTCCACATCGATCCGCGCTGCGGCGTCCAGTGCGGCCAGGCGCGCCTCGTGATCGGCGCGGGTGATCGGGAAGCGCGCAAAGATCAGCGCCGAACCGGCAGCCGCGACAATCACGATCAGGCAGTACCACAGTGTTAACCGGTCGATCACTGCCGGATCGACCGCGCCCGGCACGGCCTTGCGCGGCAGTCCCGAATAGCTGATCAGCAGTCCGGTTACCCCGATCCCCAGCGCGGTGGCGCTTTTCTGGACGAACATCCAGCCGGCCGCGAACACGCCCTCGGTCCGCCGCCCGGTTTCGGCCTGCGAGGCTTCGACCACGTCGGCCAGCATCGACTGCGCGGAAATGCTGACCATCACCGCGTTGACGTTGGAGACCAGCACGAAGCCGAAAATCAGCGCGCTCGACAGGGTAGAGCCCGGCGTCGGCCACAGCCCGGTCGAGCGCAGCGCGAAGGGAGCGACCCAGAAGGTCAGGCTGATCAGACCCGCCGCAATCGCGGTTGCCCGCTTGCCCAGCCGGCGGTGCAACGGCTGCACCAGCGCGAACGAGATGAACACCCCGGCCATCAGCAGCCACGGCAGCAGGGCGAAGGCGCCTTCGGAGAACTGCCAGACGTAAAGGTACAGGAAATTCGACAGCGTGAAGGTCATCTGCGCGCTGGAAATCATGATTGCCGATGCCCCCAGCACGATCAGCGCAGCGGGATGGCGCAGCGATTCGGCAATCTCGCCCAGAGCGCGGCGCAGCGTGGTCGGTTGCGGACGAATGGCAGGCAGCCTGGCCACCCGTTTGTGCTGGCCCAACGCCGAGATCAGCACGGCGGCGGCCATCACGATCGCCCCGGTCAGGCCATAGAGCCAGTAGCCCTCGGGATTGAGCTGGCCGTATTTGTGACCGGCATCGGCCCGCAGGAACACCGTGTTGGCAAGGAAAAACAACGACAATCCGCCGGCCCACCCGAACAGGTAGCGGAACCGGGTGAGGGCCGTGCGCTCGTCATAATCGCCGGTCAATTCGGCCACCAGCGATTGCGAGGGCACCTCGCAGCACGACACCAGGGTGCGCACCAGGATTGCCACCGCGACCAGATAGGCGAAAATATGGGTATGGTCCGTCGGCGGCGACCACAGCAGCAGCCAGGCCAGACCCAGCGGGATCGGTGCGGCATAGAGCCACGGATGGCGGCGGCCCCAGCGGGTATAGGTGCGGTCGGACAGGTGACCGATCACCGGATCGGCAAAGGCGTCGACCAGCAGGGCGCACATCAGCGCCAGCGACACCAGTTTCGCGTCCAGCCCGATAACCTGGCTGTAGAAGATCAGCAGGAACGTGGAAAAGCCGTTGTCCTTGACCCCGTAGGCAACCGAACCCAGTCCGTGAAACAGCTTGAGCCGCAGCGGCAGCCTTTCCGCCTTTGGGATCACCGCGGCGCGTCCGCCATCGCTTGCAGGGCATCGAACAGCCCCGGCGCTTCGGGATCCCAGGCGTGGCGCGGGCCAACGGTGATCCCGCCATCGACAATCAGCGAGGCCCCGGTCATGAACCCGGCCGCATCGCTGGCGAGGAACGCGACGGCGTTGGCGATATCGTCGGGCATGCCGCTGCGCGCCACCGGCTGGGCGTTGGACGACATCTGCATGATCATCGCCTTGGCCTGATCGACCAGCTCGCCCGGCATTTCGAGTGACGCGGTGAAGATGTTGGTGTTGATGAAGCCGGGCTGCACCGCGTTGACGCGAATGCCGTGCTGGGCAAGGTCTGTCGCCGCGCACTTGGTCAGGTGCAGCACACCGGCCTTGGCCACGGCATAGGCGGTGGGTGAATAGCCGGGGCCGACTGCCGCCACGCTGCTGGTGTTGACCACGCTTGCGCCCTTGCGGTGCTTCATGTGCGGCACGGCATAGCGGATACCCATCGCGACCGAACGCAGCAGCAGGTCCATCGTCCGGTCCCAGCCATCGGCCTCGATCTCGTCAATCGGCTCGCGCGCGCCGCCTGCTCCGGCATTGTTGAACACCACGTCGATCCCGCCGGCCGTCGCGGCGGCCTGGTCCATCAGCGCTTTGATCTGGGCCACGTCACAGACATCGCAAGCAACCGGGACGATCCCGGGCGCCTCGGCCGCCACGGCTTTCGCCCCGTCAAGGTTGAGATCAGCGGCGAACACCTGCGCGCCTTCGCGGGCGAACAACAGGGTGGTGGCCCGGCCGATCCCCGAAGCCGCTCCGGTTATCACAACGCTTTTGCCGGTGAATCGCATGGCCCATCCTCTCGGGTTTGTTATGCCTCCAGCTTAGGCCGCATTGTGGCCCGGTCAACGCCGGGCCGGGTGACGCTACGGCAAGCGCGTACGGGCGGACCGCCGCAATTGAGCGCTTGCGCGTGCGCGTCGAGTCGCCTTAACCTCTCGATTAAGAGAGGAGCCTCACCGATGTCCGAACTTGATGCCTTCCGCGCGGAGATCCGCACCTGGCTTGCGGACAACTGCCCGCCCGAAATGCGCCAGCCGGTGCGCGACGAGGGCGATGTCTGCTGGGGCGGACGCCGGTTCACCTTCAAGAACGAGGCCCAGAAGCTCTGGCTCGAACGCTGTGTCGCCAAAGGCTATACCGTTCCCGACTGGCCCAAGGCCTATGGCGGTGCCGGGATGAGCCCGGCCGAAGCCAAGATCTGGCGCGAGGAGATGAACCGGATCGGCGCGCGCCCGCCGCTGTCCTCGTTCGGGATCTGGATGCTGGGCCCGGCGCTGCTCAAGTTCGGGACCGAAGCGCAGAAGGTGCACTATCTGGGCCAGGTCGCACGCGGCGAGATCCGCTGGTGCCAGGGCTATTCCGAGCCGGGCTCGGGATCCGACCTGGTCAGCTTGCAGACCTTCGGCGAAGACAAGGGTGACCACTGGGAGGTCAGCGGTCAGAAGATCTGGACCTCCTACGCCGACAAGGCCGACTGGATCTTCTGCCTCGTCCGCACCGACAAGGCCAACAAGTACCAGGGCATTTCGTTCCTGCTGTTCGACATGGAAAGCGCCGGGGTTTCGACCAAGCCGATTCTGCTGATCAGCGGCAACTCCCCGTTCTGCGAAACCTTCTTCGACAGCGTCAAGGTGCCCAAGGCCCAGATCGTCGGCGAACTCAATCGCGGCTGGGACGTCGCCAAGTACCTCTTGGGTCACGAGCGCGAGATGATTTCGGGCGCGGGCGGCGGCGACCGGCTGAGCACGATTGGCGCGGTTCTCGCGCGGGCCGGGCTGGAAGACCCGGTGCTGCGCGCCGAGCTGGCGCTGTTCGATGTCGATGCCCTGGCCTTCGCGGCGATGGGTGAGAAGTTCCTCGACGAAATCAAGGTCGGCAAGGCACACCCGGCCCAGCCCAACATGATGAAGTACGCCGGAACCGAGCTGAACAAGCGCCGCTACGAGCTGCTGATGGCAGGCGGCGGCTCGGCCTCGCTTGAGTGGGACAGCGCGGCGTCCGACGGCGGCACACGGGCACGCTCGTGGCTGCGCACCAAGGCCAACTCGATCGAAGGCGGCACCAGCGAAGTGATGCTGAACGTGATTTCCAAACGCATTCTCGACCTGCCGGGAGCCTGATCCATGCCGCTTTATCATACCGAAGACCAGGCGATGCTGGCCGACAGTGCCCGGGGCTTCATGGCCGAGGAAGGCGCGATCGCGAAGCAGCTGCGCCATTTCCGCGATATCGATTGCCAGGACGGGTTCGGCCACGCGCTGTGGCAGCAGTTCGCCGAAATGGGGTTCACCGGAATTCTGGTTTCAGAGGCCGATGGCGGCCTGGGCATGGGGCACGTTGAAGCGGGGATCGTGCTCGAAGAGATCGGCCGCAACCTTACGCCGTCACCGTTCCTGACCAGCGCGGTCGCGGCAGCAACTGCGCTGGGTGCGGCAAATGCCGAACTCAAGGCCCGCTACCTGCCGGGGCTGCTCGCGGGCGACAGTGTGTTCGCGGTAGCGATCGATGAAGGCGCCAAGCACCGGCCCGAGCGGATCAGGACCCGCGCCGAGCGGGCCGGCAACGGCTTCAAGCTGAGCGGCACCAAGGACTTCGTAGTGCACGGTGGCAGCGCCGACATGCTGGTGGTCGCCGCGCGCACCGCCGGGGGTGACGATGACGCCGATGGAATCACCCTGTTCGCGGTGCCCCGGGACTCCGCCGGGCTCAGCCAGGACAAGGTGCGGCTGGTCGATTCGTCGATGGCCACGCACCTGACGCTCGATGGGGTCCAGCTCGATGCGGACGCGGTTATCGGCGAGCTGGATGGCGGCCGCGCGGTGCTGAACCGGGTGCTGGCGGCGGCCCGCGCCGGAGCAGCAGCAGAAAGCGTCGGCGTGGCCCAGGGCGCTTTCGACATGACCGCCACCTACCTCAAGCAGCGCAAGCAATTCGGCAAGCTGATCGGTGAATTTCAGGCCTTGCAGCACCGGGCCGCGCACCTCTATTCCGAAATCGAGATCGCCCGCGCCGCGACGATCAAGGCCCAGCAGCTGCTCGACGGCGAATCGGAGCACGCCGACCTCATGGTTTCGGTCGCCAAGGCCAAGGCCGGGAAAGCCGCCAGCCTCGCGGTCAAGGAAGGGGTTCAGATGCACGGCGGGATCGGCATGACCGACGAATACGACATCGGCCTCTACATGAAACGCGACCGCGCTCTGGCGGAGTTCATGGGTGACGTTTACTATCATGCCGACCGGGTGGCAAAGTTGAGCGGGTATTAAAGGTCCCCCTCCCGCCTGCGGGAGAGGTTGGGGGAGGGCCTGTTGTCCGACGCTTGCAACAAGCCCTTCCTCAGGCCCTCCCGCGAACGGAAGGGAAGAATTTGACGTCCGGCAGCGCGGGCGATGGGAGAATCAAAATGGACTTTTCGAAACTGTTCAGCCTTGAAGGCAAGGTGGCCCTGATCACCGGCGGCAGCCGCGGGATCGGCAAGATGCTGCTCGAAGGCTTCCTCGCCGCGGGCTGCGCGCGCGTCTACATCACCGCGCGCAAGCGCGAGCAGATCGCCGAGGCCGTGGCCGAATTCGAGGCACAGTATCCCGGCAAGGTGATCGGCCTGCCCGGCGATCTTTCCCAGATGGTCGAGATCAAGCGGCTGGCCGAAGAACTGGCCGGGCGTGAAAGCAGGCTCGATATTCTGGTCAACAACGCCGGGGCGGCCTGGGGGGCGGAATTCGACCAGTTCCCCGAAGCCGGCTGGGACAAGGTGATGGACCTCAACGTCAAGTCGCTGTTCTTCCTGACGCAAAAGCTGTTTCCGCTGCTGAAGGCTGCCGGAAATTTCAAATCCCCGGCCAAGGTGATCAACATCGCCTCGATCGACGGCCTGCGTCCCAACCCCTGGGAAACCTACAGCTATCAGGCTTCGAAGGCGGCGGTGATCCACCTCACCAAGCGGATGGCGGCACGGCTGATCAAGGACAATATCGTGGTCAGTTGCATCGCGCCCGGCGCTTACCCCAGCGAAATGAACAAGGCGGCGGCGAAGAACCCCGAAGGCAGCGCCAAGGGCATCCCCTACAAGCGGATCGGGGTTGCCGAGGACATCGCCGGCGGGGCGATCTATCTCGCCAGCCGCGCGGGCGACTATGTGGTGGGCACCACGATTCCGATCGACGGCGGGATAGTCAACGGCTGGATTCCCGAAGAATTCAACGATCCGTCGGGGCATTGATCCCAGTGAAGCACCACCTGCGCACGCTCGCCCCCGCGATCTACTTCGGAGAAGGGCCGCGCTGGCAGAATGGGCGGCTGTGGTTTTCGGACTTCTACGCCCACCGGGTCTGCTCGGTCGATCTGGCCGGCGATCTGCGCACCGAGCTGGAGCTCGAAGGCCGCCCCTCGGGACTCGGCTGGATGCCCGACGGGTCGCTGCTGGTGGTGCGGATGGAGCTGCGGCAGGTCTGGCGGCGCTGGCCGGACGGGCGGTTCGCGCTTCACGCCGATCTGGCGGATCACAGCGCGCACCTGTGCAACGATATGGTCGTCGATGGGCATGGCCGGGCCTATGTCGGCAACTTCGGCTTCGATCTCGATGCCGAAATCCATGCCCGCGGAGCGGAAAGCGTGATTGCCGATCATCCCACCACGGTGCTGGCGCTGGTCCAGAGCGATGGCACGGTCAGCGACGCCGCGCCGGGCGAACGGTTCAGTTTCCCCAACGGCATGGTGATCACCCCCGATGGCAGCACGTTGATCGTGGGGGAGACGTTGGGGGGATGCCTGACTGCGCTGGACATCGGTGAAGACGGTGCGCTTTCAAACCGCCGCGAATGGGCACCGACCTGGCCGCGCCTGCCCGACGGGATCTGCCTCGATGCCTCGGGCGCGGTGTGGATTGCCAATCCGCTCGCTCCCGAATGCGCGCGGATCGCGCCGGGCGGCGAAGTGCTGGAAGTGGTCGGGACCGACGGGCTCAACTGCTATGCGTGCATGTTGGGCGGGCCCACCGGACGGCATCTGTTCATGCTGGTCGCGGCCAGTTCGGATGCAACCGAGGCGGCGAGGGCACCCAAGGGCACGGTGCTGGTGACCGAAGTGAGCGTGCCGAGCGCCGGCTGGCCCTGAAATCCCTCGACAGCGGTTTCGGTGCCCGGCACAAGGCGTGACCTGTGGCCGCAAGGGTTCGATCATGCACCGCTTCCGCTTGCCTCTCGCGCTAGTCCTGTCGCTTGGTCTGGCGGCGGCCTGCGCGCCGATATCGCGCTCGCCCACGACCGTAACGGCAGGCCCGGCGGTGCCCGCGGTAGAAACGCTGACACTCTCCGCGCCCGACGGGCGCAGCGTGCCGGTGCTGGTCGTCGCCCCGGCCCGGCCGGTCGGCGTGGTGCTGTTTTCACACGGCGGCGGAACATCGCTTGCAGCGATCCGCCCGGTGATCGACCGGCTGGCGGGCGAAGGCTTTGCCGTCATCGCGCCGACCCATGCCGATTCGATTGATCGGCCGTCCGACCAGCGCAGCACCTTGCAGGCGGCCTTTGCCACGCGGATCGGTGACATGGCGACCGTGTCGGGCTTTGCCAGTTCCCGCTTTGCCGGCTTGCCGCAGGCCGCATTGGGGCACAGCTATGGGGCGTTGACCGGCTTGCTGGCCGGCGGTGCCTTCACACCGATGGTGCCGGGCCGGGTCGAAGCGGTGAAGGCGGTGGTGATGTTTTCGTCGCCGGGGCCGATTCCGGGCCTCAGCGAGGCACCGCATCCACTCGACGGGGTAAAGGTGCCCACACTGCTCATTACCGGGACTGCCGATACCGTACCCGGGTTCGTCGCCGATCCTGCGGCTCACCTGTTCTACTTCGATCGGTTGTTGCCCGGCGATCACACCGCACTGGTGGTCAAGGGCGCGGCCCACAACTTCATGATCGGCGCGGACACCGGTTCCGAACGGTCGTGGTTGCTGGTGGTGGATTTCCTCAAGGCCAGGCTGACAGGCGACAGTCGCGCGGCGGCGCGTTTTGCCGCCGCCCATAGCGATGACCAGACCGACGTGCGGCGGCGCTAGGCATCAATCCCGCATCAGTTCCCGCACGAACCCGATCAGTCCTGTCTGGCGCGCGCGCTTCATCCGCTCGGCGTGGAGGATCTCACGCACCTTTGCGAAGCACAGATCGATATCGTCGTTGACCACGACATAGTCATAGCCGTCCCAGTGGCTGATCTCGCCGCGGGCGCGTTCCATGCGGGCCTGGATCACATCCGCACTGTCGGTGCCGCGCCCGGTCAGGCGGCGGCGCAGCTCGTCGATGCTGGGGGGCAGCAGGAATACGCGGACCACGTCGGTTTCCAGCTTTTGATAGAGCTGCTGCGTGCCCTGCCAGTCGATATCGAACAGGAAATCGCGGCCTTCGCGCAGCCCGGCCTTCACCTGGGCCTTGGGCGTGCCATAGGAATGGCCGAAGACGTGCGCCCATTCGAGGAAATGCTCGTCCTCCACCATCGCGTCGAAGCTGGGCTGATCGACAAAGATGTAGTGCTGACCGTCGATCTCGCCGGGGCGGATCGGCCGGGTGGTGACCGAAACCGAGAGCCGCAGCTCGGAATCGGCCTTGAGCAGCATGTGCGATATCGTGGTCTTGCCCGCGCCCGAGGGCGAAGACAGAATGAACATCAATCCGCGGCGCTGGAGGGTATCGGGCGAGTCCATGCGCGCTGATGCCGCAAGGTGGCCCTGCAAATCAAGTCTTGGGCAAGTCTTTTCCCGTGGCGCCAGCGCGGCGGGCGCGGCGCCGGTCGTACAGCGACTTGGCCAGAATCCCGCCGCCGACCACGATCGCGCCGGGTACCGAGCGGGTCGCCAGCCGTACTGCCAGCGCCCCGGCGATCCCGCCCAGCAAGGTCTTGCGAGCTGGCAGAGCCTCGGCATCGCCGGGCAGGGCCTTGGCTACCGCCGTGTTGAGCAGCTTGCCCCCGCCCTTGCGGACAATTTCGGCGAGGATCGGGTTGCGGGCCATGCGCGCCCTATTTCTTGCGGCCGAAATCGACCGTGACGACGTTCGAGCCATCGTCGGCCACGCCATCGGCCGCGCCCGCCGCGGGCGAATCGTTTTCGGCCTGATCGTGCGGTTCGGGCTCGTCCGGCCCGGCCACCGACTGGAACTGCAGCCCGAAATCGACCGCCGGATCGACGAAGGCGGTAATCGCCGCAAACGGCACGTCCAGCTTGGACGGCATCTGGTTGAACGACAGGCCGACCGTGAAACCCAGTTCGTCGACCTTGAGGTCCCAGAACTTGTTCTGGAGCACGATCGTCATCTCGTCGGGGAAGCGTTCCTTGAGATGCGCGGGAATTGAAACCCCCGGTGCCCCGGTCTTGAAGGTGATGTAGAAATGGTGGTCGCCCGGCAGGGTCCCGCCGCTCGATTCGACCTGGCCCAGAACCCGGCCGACCACGGCGCGCAGCGCCTCCTGCACGATATCGTCGTAAGGGATCAGGCTGTCGGGCGTTTCGTCGCTCATGGGCGGACAAGTGGCCTCACCGCCCGGAAGGGTCAAGGGGGAAAGGGATTGCGCCACCGGCTTTCAGGGTTATAGGCCCAGCCCATGAACATGGCGCGCACCGCCCGGATCGAGCGCAAGACGCACGAAACCGACATCTTCGTCGAAGTGAACCTCGACGGGACCGGGGCCTATGACGTGGCGACGGGAATCGGCTTTCTCGATCACATGATCGAACAGTTTTCGCGCCACTCGCTGATCGACGTGTTCCTGCGGATCAAGGGCGACCTCCATGTCGACCAGCACCACACCACCGAGGACAGCGCGATCGCGATCGGTCAGGCGATTGCCGAGGCGCTGGGCGACAAGGGCGGGATCGGCCGCTACGGCGAGGCCCATTCGGCGATGGACGAGGCGCTGTGCCGCGTGGTGCTGGACATTTCGGGGCGCCCCTGGCTGGTCTGGAACGCGCGCTTCACCCAGGAACGGCTGGGCGAAATGGACACCGAGCTGTTCGAACACTGGTTCCAGTCAATCGCCCAGGCGGTAGGAATCACGCTGCATATCGAACTGATCTACGGCAGCAACAACCACCACATCTGCGAAGGCATCTACAAGGGCTTTGCCCGGGCGATGCGCCAGGCGGTGGAGCGCGATCCGCGCAAGGCGGGGGCGATTCCCAGCACGAAGGGGCAGCTTGGTGGCTGAAGTCGTTGCCCTCGTCGATTATGGCGCGGGTAACCTCCACTCCGTCGCCAATGCGCTCAAGGCAGCAGGCTGCGACGCGGTTACCTTGACCGACAATCCCGACGTGGTCCGCGCCGCCGACCGGATCGTCCTGCCCGGCGTCGGCAGTTTCAGGGCCTGCGCCGAAGGTCTGCGTGCGATACCCGGACTGGTCGAGGCGATGGCCGAGCGGGTCCATATCGGCGCGGCGCCGTTCCTGGGGATCTGTGTGGGCATGCAGCTGCTGGCGACCCGCGGGGTTGAACACGGTGTGACCCCTGGCCTCGACTGGATCGGCGGCGAGGTAAGGAAGATCGAGCGGACCGATTCCGCGATCAAGGTCCCGCACATGGGCTGGAACGACGTGATGACGCACCCGCATTCGGCGCTGGTCGAACCCGGCGAGGCCTATTTCCTCCATTCGTATCACTTCGTGCCCGATGATGGGCATCACGCGCTGGCGATGACCGACCATGGCGGGGGGCTGGTTGCCGCAATCGGCAGGGACACGATGGTCGGGGTCCAGTTCCACCCGGAAAAGAGCCAGGCTTACGGGCTTGCGCTGCTCGCCCGGTTTCTTGACTGGAAGCCTTGAGATGATTGTTTTCCCCGCGATTGACCTCAAGGCCGGACAGGTCGTCCGCCTGGCCGAAGGCGATATGGACCGCGCAACCGTCTATGGCGACGATCCCGCCGCACAGGCCCTGCTGTTTGCCGAGGCGGGATCGCAGTTCCTCCACGTCGTCGATCTCGACGGCAGCTTTGCCGGGCGGGCCGAGAACCGCGTGGCGGTCGAGGCGATCCTCGACGTGTTCCCCGGCCACGTCCAGCTGGGCGGCGGGATCCGTACCCGCGAGGCGGTGGAGGGCTGGTTCGAACTGGGCGTCAGTCGCATCGTGATGGGTTCCGCCGCGTTGAAGGACCCTGAATTCGTGCGCGACATGGCAAAGGAATTTCCCGGCGGCATCGTCGTCGCGGTGGACGCGAAGGACGGCATGGTCGCCACCGAAGGCTGGGCCGACGTTTCGGACGTCGAAGTGGTCGATCTGGCCCGCCGGTTCGAGGATGCGGGCGTGGCCAGCCTGCTGTTCACCGATATCGGCCGCGACGGCCTGCTCAAGGGCGTGAACATCGACGCCACGGTCGAACTGGCGCGCCGGGTCGATATTCCGGTCATCGCCTCGGGCGGGGTCAAGGGACTGGATGACATCCACATCCTCGCACTGCATGCGGGCGAGGGGATCGAAGGCGTGATAACCGGGCGCGCGCTTTATGAAGGACGGTTGGACCTTGCGGCGGCGATTGCGATTGCGGGGCGCTCATGACCGTCCGCATCCGCGTCATACCCTGCCTCGACGTGCGCGACGGGCGCGTGGTCAAGGGGGTCAATTTCGTCGACCTCAAGGACGCTGGAGATCCGGTCGAACAGGCGCGGGCCTATGATGCGGCCGGGGCGGACGAGCTGTGCTTCCTTGATATCAGCGCCAGCCACGAAGGGCGCGGGACGCTGCTCGACGTGGTCCGGCGCACCGCCGAAGTGTGCTTCATGCCGCTGACCGTGGGCGGCGGGGTGCGCACCGTGGAAGATGCGCGCGCATTGCTGCTGGCCGGGGCGGACAAGGTGGCGGTCAATTCCGCCGCTGTCTCCCGCCCCGAAGTGGTGGCCGATATTGCCCAGAAGATGGGCAGCCAGTGCGTCGTCGCCTCGGTCGATGCGCGCAAGGTGGCCGGGGGCGGATGGGAAATCTTCACCCACGGCGGGCGTCAGGCGACCGGAATCGACGCGATCGAACACGCAATCCGGCTGGCCACGCTGGGCGCTGGCGAGCTGCTGGTCACCTCGATGGACGGGGACGGCACCCAGGCCGGTTACGATCTGGAGCTGACCTGCACGATTGCCGATGCCGTTTCGGTCCCGGTGATCGCCAGCGGCGGGGTGGGAACGCTGGATCATCTGGTGGAGGGGGTAACCAAGGGCCACGCCAGCGCGGTCCTCGCCGCCTCGATCTTCCATTTCGGCACCCATACCATTGCCGAGGCGCACGCGGCCTTGCGCACGGCGGGACTTCCGGCAAGAGGGTGAGGATGGATACTATCTCACGCCTCGAGGATGTGATTCGGAAGCGATTCAAGGGCGATCCTGCCTCCAGCTATGTCGCTAACCTTCATTGGAAGGGCGAGGATGCCGTCGCGCAAAAGGTTGGGGAAGAGGCGGTTGAACTTATAATCGCTCACCTTGTGGGTACGCGGGAACAAGAAATAGGGGAGGCTGCCGACCTGATTTTTCACTTGCTCATACTGCTAGCGGAGCAAGACATTCCGTTTGCCGAAGTCCTCGCCGAGCTCGATCGCCGCGAGGGAACCAGCGGGATCGCCGAAAAAGCCGCAAGGAAGCCCGACTGATGCCGATCGACGCCACCCAGCCCTATGACGACCAGAACGTGTTCGCGAAGATCCTGCGCGGAGAGATCCCCAACAAGACCGTCTATGAAGACGAATGGGCACTGGCCTTTCATGACACCAACCCGCAGGCGCCGCTGCACGTGCTGGTGATCCCCAAGGGCGCCTATGTCAGCTGGGACGATTTTTCCGCGCACGCCCCGGCCGAGGAGATCGCCGGTTTCGTGCGCGCGGTGGGCCACGTGGCGCGGACCGCCGGACTGGTCGAGCCGGGCTTTCGCCTGCTCGCCAATGTCGGCGGGCACGGCCATCAGGAGGTACCGCACCTGCACGTCCATCTGTTCGGCGGCAGGCCGCTGGGGCCGATGCTGGCGCGCTGAACGCATTCAGAATGACGAAGTGAGCAGACAGCGGGGCGAATTGAGCGCTTGGCCTTGCCGCGCGACTCCCGCGCTTGCTAAGGGTCTGGCGGCATGACGGCATATCCCGCGCTTCCCTCTGGCCTGATCGACGGCAGCGTCCACCGCTTTGCGGTGCGCGCCTATTTCGAGGATACGGACCTGTCGGGCGTGGTCTATCACGCCAATTACCTGCGCTGGTTCGAACGTGCGCGCAGCGACTTCGTCCGGCTGCTGGGGATCGACCAGCGCGCGGTGAACGAGGCGGGCGAGGGCGCCTTTGCCGTGGCCGATCTGGCGATCCGCTATGCCGCCCCCGCGCGGCTGGATGACGGCGTGCAGATCGCCACCGCCTGCACCCAGCTGCGCGCCGCATCGTGCCGGATGCACCAGACCGCCACGCGTGAGGACGGCCTGCTGCTGGCCGAAGCGACGTTACGCATCGGTTTCGTAGCCCCCGATGGCCGCCCGCGCCGGATGCCCCACGCCTGGCGCGCCGCTTTTGTCCCGATCGTTACCGAAGGATCCGAATGACCCTGCTGTCCGCCCTTGCCGCCGCCGCTCCGCTTGCCGCGGAGGGCCCGCGCCATCTCAACCCGGTCAAGCTGTTCATGAACGCGGACATCGTCGTCCAGCTGGTGATGGCGGGGTTGATCCTGGCCTCGGTCTGGGTCTGGACCATCATCGTCTCGTTCAGCCTGCGCTATGGCGGAATCCGCAAGCGCTGCGACGCCTATGAGCGCGATTTCTGGAAGGCGAAGGACATCGACGCCTTTCAGGCCGAGCACGGCAAGGCCGATACCCCCTCGGCGCGAGTTGCAGCGGCCGGGCTGGCCGAATGGCGCCGCTCCACCGGCGGGACAGCGGTGGACCGCGACGGCACGCGCCAGCGGCTGGCCGCCGTGATGGAAAGTGCCATCGCGCAAGAGGCGGATCGCCTCTCCGAACGGCTCAACTTTCTGGCCACGGTCGGCGCGGTCGCACCCTTTGTCGGGCTGTTCGGGACCGTGTGGGGGATCATGAATTCGTTCTTCCAGATCGGCCAGCAGCAGAACTCGTCGCTCGCCGTGGTCGCGCCGGGGATTTCCGAGGCGCTGTTCGCCACTGCGATCGGCCTGTTCGCGGCAATTCCGGCGGTCATCGCCTACAACCGTTTTTCGCACCGGGTGAACCAGCTGGAAGCGCGGTTGCAGCGCTTTGCCGACCGGTTCCACGCCAGCCTCTCGCGCGAACTGGAGGCGCAGTGATGGGCATGGGCCCGGCCGCCACCCGCCACACCCGGCGCGGGCGCACGCCGATGGCGGATATCAACGTGACGCCCCTGGTCGACGTGATGCTGGTGCTGCTGATCATCTTCATGGTCACCGCCCCGCTGATGAGCGCCGGGGTCCCGGTCGACCTGCCCGACAGCCAGGCCAGGCCGCTCGACCAGACGCCCGATCCTGTCAACCTGTCGATCGCCGCAGACGGGCGCGTGTTTCTCGACAAGGCAGAGGTCGATCCCGGCGCGCTGGGGGTCAGACTGGCGGCGATCCCGCGCGGCGCCGACGGCAAACCGCCGCTGGTGACGCTGCGCGCTGACCGGAGCCTGGATTACGGCCGGGTGATGGAAGTCATGGGCGCGCTGAACCATGCCGGGTTCAACGCGATCTCGCTGGTCACCAACAGTTCAGTTAGCGCGCCATAGCGGTTAACCATGGC
>JABFRE010000109.1 GCA_013141325.1 Novosphingobium sp. | reverse complement strand
CAGCCGCGCGTAACCATTCCTCCCCAGGATAGGCATCATGGGCAACGAAACACACGACTTCCTTCCCGACGATCCCCAACCCGGTCCCAGCTGGCAGCGCACCGGCTGGCCGCAGGTGGGCGGCGCGAACGAGGACGACCTGACCCAGGCGCTCGATCCCACCGCGATGCAGGTGGCGATCAAGGCCGCGACCAAGGGCGCCCCGGCACCTGACGGGCGTGCGATCGAGGAAGCCGCGGCGGATTCGATCCGGGCGATGATGCTGGTGCGGACCTACCGCGTGCGCGGGCATCTGGCCGCCGATCTCGATCCGCTGGGTCTGGCCAAGCAGGACCTGCCGCCCGATCTCAGCCCCGAATACCACGGCTTCACCGGCGCCGCGCTGGACCGCAAGGTCTATCTGGGCGGCACGCTGGGCCTGCAATGGGCCACCGTGCGCGAGCTGGTGGCGATCCTCAAGCAGAACTACTGCGGCAAGGTCGGCCTGGAATACATGCACATCTCCGACGTGGAGGAACGCCGGTTCCTGCAGGACCGGATCGAGGGCGGCGACAAGTCGATCGATTTCACCCCCGAAGGCAAGAAGGCGATCCTGGGCGCGGTGATCCGCGGCGAACAGTACGAAAAGTTCCTGGGCAAGAAGTACGTCGGCACCAAGCGCTTCGGGCTCGACGGCGGGGAATCGATGATCCCGGCGCTGGAAGCGGTGATCAAGTACGGCGGCCAGCTGGGCGTGCGCGAGATCGTCTACGGAATGGCCCACCGCGGGCGGCTCAACGTGCTCGCCAACGTGCTGGCCAAGCCGTACCGCGTGATCTTCCACGAATTCTCCGGCGGCACCGCCAATCCTGAGGATGTCGGCGGTTCGGGCGACGTGAAATACCACCTGGGCACTAGTGCCGACCGTGAATTCGACGGGATCAAGGTCCACATGAGCCTGGTCCCCAACCCCAGCCACCTGGAAACGGTCGATCCGATCGTGTTGGGCAAGGTCCGCGCCAACCAGGCCTTTCGCGACGACATCGGCAAGGGCAAGCACAAGCAGGTCCTGCCCGTGCTGATCCACGGCGACGCCGCCTTTGCCGGCCAGGGCATCGTCTGGGAATGCTTCGGCTTTTCGGGCGTGCGCGGCTACAATACCGGCGGCTGCATCCATTTCATCATCAACAACCAGATCGGATTTACCACCAGCCCGCAGTTCAGCCGGGGATCGCCCTACCCTTCGGACGTCGCCAAGGGCGTCCAGGCGCCGATCATCCACGTCAACGGCGACGATCCCGAAGCGGTGACCTTCGCCTGCAAGCTGGCGATCGATTACCGCCAGACCTTCGGCCGCGATATCGTGGTCGATATGTGGTGTTATCGCCGTTTTGGCCACAACGAGGGTGACGAACCCGGCTTTACCCAGCCGCTGATGTACCAGAAGATCCGTGCCCATCCGCCGGTCAGCACACTCTATTCCGACCGACTGGTTCAGCAGGGCGTGATCGACCCCAGCTATGCCGCCGAAGTGGAAACCCACTTCACCGCCAGCCTCGAACAGGAATTCGAGGCATCGAAGAGCTACAAGTCCAACCAGGCCGACTGGTTCGCCGGGCGCTGGACGGGCTTGCACGCCCCGGCCGACCCCGAAACCGCGCGGCGCAATGTGCCGACCGGGATCGAGGCCAAGCTGTTCGACAGCCTGGGCCGGACGCTGTGCACGGTCCCCGAAGGTCTGACCGTCCACAAGACGCTGACCCGGGTGCTGGACGCCAAGCGCGAGATGTTCGCCAACGGCACCGGGTTTGACTGGGCCACCGGCGAGGCGCTGGCCTTTGGCAGCCTGGTGTCCGAAGGGTACGGCGTGCGCCTGTCGGGCCAGGATTCGGGGCGCGGCACCTTCAGCCAGCGCCACTCGGTGTGGGTCGACCAGACCGACGAGCACAAATACGTGCCGCTATCGACTGTGCCCCACGGCAAGTTCGAAGTGCATGACAGCCCGCTGTCCGAATACGGCGTGCTGGGCTTCGAATACGGCTATGCCAGTGCCGATCCGAAGAGCCTGGTGCTGTGGGAGGCCCAGTTCGGCGATTTCGCCAACGGCGCGCAGATCGTGATCGATCAGTACCTCGCCGCATCCGAGGCCAAGTGGCTGCGCGCCAACGGCCTGGTCCTGCTGCTGCCTCACGGCTACGAAGGCCAGGGGCCAGAGCATTCCTCGGCCCGGCTGGAACGCTATCTCCAGCTTTGCGCACAAGACAATATCCAGGTCTGCAACATCACCAGTCCGGCCAACTATTTCCATGTCCTGCGCCGACAGATGCACCGCCCGTTCCGCAAGCCGCTGATCATCATGACGCCCAAGAGCTTGCTGCGCCATCCGCTGGCCAAAAGCGATGCCAGCGAGTTCATCGGCGAGGCGCATTTCAAGCGGATCCTTTCCGACCGCAGCGGTGCAGCCGACAAGGACACCCGCCGGGCGATCCTCTGTTCGGGCAAGGTCGCCTACGACCTGATGGAAGCGCGCGACGCCGCCGGCCTGACCGACACCCAGATCATCCGGCTGGAACAGCTCTATCCCTTCCCCGGTGAGCCGCTGGCATTGCGCTTTTCGAAGATGCCGAACCTCGAAGAAGTGGTCTGGTGCCAGGAAGAGCCGAAGAACAATGGCTCGTGGTTCTTTGTCGAACCCTTCATCGAAGAGGCGCTGATCGCCGCCAAGCGCAAGGTTACGCGGCCCCGCTATGCCGGGCGTAATGCCAGCGCCTCGCCCGCCACGGGGCTCGCCAGCCGCCACCAGAGCGAACAGGGCGCGCTCATTTCGCACGCGCTGGGCCTGTCGGTCCGCTCGGAAATCCGCCGCAGGAAGAAAGCCTGAGGAAACAGCATCATGTCCACCGAAGTCAAAGTGCCCACTCTGGGCGAATCCGTTGCCGAAGCGACCATTGGCGAATGGCTGAAGCAGCCGGGCGAAGCCGTCGCGCTTGACGAGCCGATCGCCAGCCTGGAAACCGACAAGGTCGCGGTCGAAGTTACCGCCCCGGCCGCCGGGGTGATGGGCCAGTATCTGGCCAAGACTGGCGACAATGTCGCGGTCGGCGCGGTGATCGCGACGATTGAGGCGGGATCGGGCGCTGCCGCCGCCCCGGCGCCTGCGGCGACTGCGGCCCCTGCCCCGGCCCCAGCCGTCGCTGCTGCGGTGCCTGCTGCGGCTTCGTCCGAGGCCTCCACCCTGTCCCCGGCGGTGCGCCGCGCGGTGCTGGAGCACGGGATCGATCCCGCCAGCATCAAGGGGACCGGCAAGGACGGCCGCCTGACCAAGGAAGACGTGCTCGCCGCGGCCAGCGCCAAGACGAGCGCCCCGGCCCCGGCCGCTGAGGCATCCGCTGCCCCGGTCGCCGCTCCGGCAGTTGGCGGTGCCCGCCGCGAAGAGCGCGTCAAGATGACCCGCCTGCGCCAGACGGTCGCCCGGCGGCTCAAGGACGCGCAGAACACCGCAGCGCTGCTGACCACCTTCAACGATGTCGACATGTCGGCGGTGATTGCAGCACGCAACACCTACAAGGACCTGTTCGAAAAGAAGCACGGCGTGCGGCTGGGCTTCATGGGCTTCTTCACCAAGGCCGCCTGCCTGGCGCTGAAGGACATCCCCAGTGTCAACGCCCGGATCGAAGGCGATGAGATCGTCTATCACGACTATGTCGATGTCTCGGTGGCGGTCTCGGCCCCCAACGGGCTGGTGGTGCCGGTGGTCCGCGATTGCCAGGACCTGAGCTTTGCAGGAATCGAAAAGGCGATCGCCGAATACGGCAAGCGTGCCAAGGAGGGCAGCTTGACCATGGCCGACATGGCCGGGGGCACCTTCACCATCTCCAACGGCGGTGTGTTCGGATCGCTGATGTCCACCCCGATCATCAACCCGCCGCAGAGCGCGGTGCTCGGCCTCCACCGGATCGAGGACCGCCCGGTTGTGCGGGGCGGCGAAATCGTGATCCGCCCGATGATGTACCTGGCGCTGTCCTATGACCACCGCCTGATCGACGG
>JABFRE010000169.1 GCA_013141325.1 Novosphingobium sp. | reverse complement strand
GCGGCCATTTAGTCCAGACTAGGGTTAAAAACTAGTTTGTTATGGCCGGGCGGCGTTGATTTGAGACAAAGAGAATCCGTTTTTCACCCCGGTCGGGTGGTCGCGATCAAAGACGGCTTCGTAATCGTGGCCGGTCAGTATGATCAGCCGTGGTGCCTCCACCTTAAGTGCCCGGATGGTCTTGAGCCAGGCATAGACCTCGCGCCGGTCTTCGGGTGCCAGAACGGCACCGACCAGCCGCGAGCGCGCGCGAAGTTCGCGCCAGCTGTGGGTGAGGGTCGCGATGTCGCCGGTAAACAAGTATTCGCGCCCGTCGGCCAGCCGGACGAAGATCATCTGCGATCCGGGCGTGTGGCTGGCCGCCGGGATCGCCACCACGCCGGGCGCCACCGCAAATGGAGCGCCAACTGCAACCGTGGCCGCGTCGCGGACCGGAACATCCAGCTGCTTGGCCGCAGCGATCTGTTGCGGACCGTTGAGCTGCGCCTTGCCGAAGGCTGACCGCCCGGCCCAACTGAGCAGCCCGCCAAGATGATCGGGATGCTCGTGGGTGATGAGCGTCAGCGAGGATTCGGCCAGCGCGGTTTTGACATGGCCCCAGGCGGCGTGATTGAAGCTTTCCATGCCCATGCTTTCGGCGGCCTGAGCATCAAGCCCGCTGTCGATCACGATCGGCCCCGTGCCGTCGACCGGTAGACGCCAGACCATTACCCCGATCAACCGTCGCTTGAGTCCGATTCCGGCGGCGAACAGCGTGCCCGGCACCCGCCGGAACGAAACCAGTTCGACCTCCACGGCTTTGGGGGCAGGACCGGGGCGGGCGCTGGCCAGCTGGCGCAGCTGGGCGATGGTCACCGCCTTGGGCGGCACGTCGCCGGGCCGGTTGTCGAGCAGGTACCAGTAATAGGGCGCGCCGATCAGCACCAGCAGCGCCAGGATCAGCACGTTCAGCCGCCGGGTCATGTCAGCACCTCCTGCCTGAACAGTCCATAGCGCTCCAGCGCCGGAGCCAGAGCCGCAAGGCTATCCTCCGCCTTGGTGAACAGCGCAAGGTCACGCGCGCTGCGGGAGAAGTCCTGTCCCCCGGTCAGCGCGGCGATCCGCCGCGCGATCCCCGCTGCGCCGTCGACGAAGCGTACGCCGGGCCCGAACGCATCGGTCAGTTCCGCGTGCAGCAGCGGGAAATGGGTGCAGGCCAGCACGACCGTATCGATTTCCGCGCCGCCGGGCTGGTCGCGCAGGCCCGCAACGGCGCGGTCAATCACCATCGGGTCAACCGTCTCCCCGCGCAACTTGCCCTCGGCCGCGCCCACCAGTTCGCCGGCAGCAAAGCGCAGCAGGGTCTTGTCCGCGGCGAACTCGGACTCGAGCCGGTCGACATAGGCCTGGCGGATTGTCGCCGCCGTGCCCAGCAGGCCGATCGCGCCGCTGCGGGTCGTCTCCGCAGCCGGCTTGATTGCCGGAACCGTGCCGACAATCGGAACATTCAGCACATCGCGGACCATGCTGAGCGCAATCGTGCTGGCGGTGTTGCAGGCGATGCAGATCAGGCGGGGCCTGTACCGTTCGCTCATCCGGCCCAGCAGCCCGCAGACCCGGGCCGCGACTTCGGCCTCGGTCTTGGTCCCATAGGGCAGTCCGCCGTTGTCGGCGGCGTAGATTACCGGGGCCTGCGGCAGGACCTTGCGCAGCTCGGCCAGCACCGACAGACCGCCGACGCCGGAATCGAACAGCAGGATGGGTGCAGCAGAATCAACCAATTCGAACCAGTCCCGTCCGTCCTGAGCTTGTCGAAGCACTGTCCTTCTACTTACAACCGGACGGAAAAGGAAAGACATGGGGTTGACCTTCGGTCGCCTGCGGCACGACAAGCTCAACCCGGGCGTTTTGGAGTAAGGCATGACCGAATTGTACGCGCTCGCATTGGGATACCTTCTGGGCTCGATCCCGTTCGGGCTGATCCTGACCCGGGCCTTCGGCGCGGGGGATCTGCGCAGCATTGGATCAGGAAGCATCGGCGCAACCAATGTCCTGCGCACCGGACGCAAAGGGCTGGCGGCGGCAACGGTTCTGCTTGATGCGGGGAAGGGCGCCCTCGCGGTCGCGATTGCTGCGCGCTGGCTGCCCGGCCTTGAAGGCGTTGCGGCAATCGGCGCGATTCTGGGTCACTGCTTCCCGATCTGGCTGAAGTTCAACGGCGGCAAGGGCTTTGCAACGGCGGCGGGGGTCTGTCTGGCGCTGGCGTGGCAGGTGATGCTGGTCTGCGCGGCGGTCTGGATGGCAGCGATTGCCATCAGCCGCACGTCGTCCGTATCGTCGATGCTGGCGGTGGTCACCGCGCCGCTTGCGGCCTGGCTGCTGGGCTTTGCCGCCATGGTCCCGATCATGGCGATCATCGCGGCCATCGTCATCGTCCAGCACCGCGCCAACATTCAGCGTCTGATCGCCGGGACCGAGCCCAAGATCGGCCGGAAGGGCTGAACGCGGTGCTCTCGCAGGACGAGGCCTTTGCGCGTATCCGCCTGTTGCGCTCGCCCAATGTCGGGCCGGTGAGCTACGGCCAGCTGCTGCGCCGCTTCGGCGATGCCCAGACCGCGCTGGCGGTCTTGCCCGATCTTGCGGGGAAGGGCGGCACCTACCGCGTGGCCGATGAGGGGCGCGTCGCCGCAGAGGTTGCCGCGGTGCGCAGCGCCGGCGCGCGCTACCTGTTCCACGATGCGCCGGACTATCCGGTCCTGCTGGGCGAGCTCGACAGCGCCCCGCCGATCCTGACCTTTCGCGGCGATGCCGCGCTGGCGGCGCGCCCCTGCGTGGCGATCGTCGGTGCGCGCAACGCCTCGGCTGCGGCGGTCAAGCTGGCGCGGCAGTTTGCGGGGGATCTGGCCGATGCAGGCTTCGTCGTGGTTTCGGGCCTGGCCCGCGGGATCGACGGGGCGGCGCACCAGGCAGCGCTTGATGGCGGGACGATCGGGGTGATCGCAAGCGGGATCGACGTCACCTATCCCCCTGAACATGCCGATTTGCAGGAACAGGTCGCCACGCGCGGTCTGCTGCTCGCCGAACAGCCGCCGGGAACCGAACCGCTCGCCCGCCACTTCCCCTCGCGCAACCGGATCATCGCCGGGCTGGCGGCGGGGACGCTGGTGGTCGAAGCCGCGCCCAAGTCCGGATCGCTGATCACCGCGCGGCTGGCCGGGGAGGCCGGGCGCGAGGTGATGGCGGTTCCCGGATCGCCGCTCGACGCCCGGGCGCAGGGCTGCAACCAGCTGATCCGCGACGGGGCGGTGCTGGTGCAGTCGGCCGAAGAGGTGATCGAATTGGTAACCGGCTTCACCGGTTCGCCGCGCTCGCGCTTTCAGGAGAGCGGGGCGGATTTCGTTCCGCTCGCCGACGAATTGGGCGATGACTCCGCCGATATTGCCGGACTGCTGACGGTGGCCCCGGTCGGTGTCGATGAGCTGATCCGGCAGAGCGGGGAAAGCCCGTCGGCCGTGCAGCTGGCGCTGCTCGAGCTGGAATTGGCCGGGCGGCTCGTGCGCCACGCGGCCGGGCGGGTCAGCCTGGCGCAGTGAGATAGTGTAACAGGTCATCTGCGGTTCATCGACGGCGGCGCACGCTTCACCTCTGGCAACCAGTGGAGGGATTCGATGCGCAGCACGTGGAAGAACGGCTTTTCGGCGTTGGCGATAGCGGCGCTGTTGGTCCAGTCCCCGGCTTCGGCGCGGCGATCCGCCCCGTCGGTCCCGCCTGAGCAGAGCCAGCAGCGCGGGACCAGTGGCCTCTGCCGCACCCCCGCCGCCCTGCCGCGGCTTGGCCAGGAAGACTGGCAGCAGCAGCGCCCGGCTCCGCCTCGTCCCTATCCCATGGCGCGCAGCACCGCCGAAGCGGTCAAGAGCGACGGGCCCATGCCCTCGGCACCGCCCCCACCGCCCGCGTCCACCGCGCCCAAGTTCGACGAGGCCCTCTTCCAGGCGCCTTCGGTGACGCCGCGCACGCTCGCCGCCAAGGCTGCGCTGCCTCCGTTCCGACCG
>JABFRE010000112.1 GCA_013141325.1 Novosphingobium sp. | reverse complement strand
TAAAGGTGGTTGAGGAACATTTCCTTGGTCAGCGTGGTGCCCTTGCGCAGCGATAGCAGCTCGAGCATCGCGTATTCCTTGCCGGTCAGGTGGACCCGCGCGCCATCGACCTCGACGGTCTTGGCATCGAGGTTGACCGCCAGCTTGCCGGTGCGGATGACCGACTGCGAATGGCCCTTGGAACGGCGCACAACCGCATGAATGCGGGCAACCAGTTCCTCGCGGTGGAACGGCTTGGTCACGTAATCGTCAGCACCGAAGCCGAACGAACGCACCTTCGAATCCATCTCTGCAATGCCGGAGAGGATCAGCACCGGGGTCTGCACCTTGGCGACGCGCAGCTTCTTGAGCACGTCATACCCGTGCATGTCGGGCAGATTGAGGTCGAGCAGGATGATATCGTAATCATACAGCTTGCCCAGATCCAGGCCCTCTTCGCCCAGATCGGTCGAATAGACATTGAATCCTTCAGTCGTCAGCATCAGTTCGATAGCCCGCGCCGTGGTCGGCTCGTCCTCGATCAACAACACGCGCATGGGTGGTCCCCCCTTTGGCCCGTTTCCCCGGTCGATAACCCTTACGTAAGGGTCATTGACCGCCATTAACCATATGACCAATGAAGAGGAAAGGTTAATTTCTCGTAAACGCCCGGATTCCGGCGAGTCGCGAGAATGGGATGGAAAGAGTGCCAATGCCGCCTACGCTTGCCCTGCTCCGCTTTGCTCCGCACCTTTGGCTGGCGGTGATCGCGGCGCTGGGCCTGCTGGGCCAGCTAAGCGGACTCTACGCCCCCGGCACCAGCAACTCCTTTGTGCTGCTGGGAATGGCCGGCGCCGCGGCGGCGTTGCTCGCCGGGGTCGGCGCGCTGGCGTTGACGGCGCGCGGCCACGCGTGGTCCACCGCGGCCATCGCGCTGAGTTATGTCCCGGTCACGCTGGTCGCGCTGCTGCTCAGCGGCCTGTGACGCGCTGCTACCCTTCGATGACCCGTGTATGGGGGTGATGCCGATCAAGGTGCTTGCGGATGATCTTGAGGTTCTTGGTATTCGACCGATAGAGGAAATCGAACAGATCGCCCGCAACCGGAACCGCGCCAACCAGCGCATCGATCCCGACATTGCCCAGCATCCGCCAGACCTGCCAGCGCGGCATATCGAGGTTGCGCGCTTCCCACACCAGATAGAGCCCCATCGCAGCGGTAACCGCATCGCCGATCCCGGGAACCAGACCGACGAGCGCATCAAGCCCGACCTTGCGGCCCAGCAGCGGCACTTCGATCAAACCTTCAAGCAGACGCTCCAGCGCTTCCACCCGTTGCCGCACCGATTGCGGATCGGTGCCGGTCGGCAGCGCGGCGGTCATCCGCCGAAGCTTGTCCTGCGTATTGATTTCGCTCATCGCGGCAACCCTTCATAGTGTCGCCCCGGTTGGGCGGTGATCCCTATTTGGGGCGCAAGGCCAGCGGCATCAAGGGATGGACGTTCCAGCGGTTGGCGACAAAGCCCGAGGCCTGGCCCGAAACCAGCGACCAGCGGATCGGCATGCCGAACGGAATGAAGCCGTTGGTCACCGTCAATTGGGCCTCTGCCTGCGCGTAAAGATCGGCGCGCTTGACCGGATCGGCTTCGTCAAGCGCATCGGCGGCCAGCCGGTCGGCCTGGGCGCTGCACAGCACCCGGCCCGATCCGCAGCCCAGCTGATTGATGAACCAGGCCGCCCGCGGATAGCGCGCCACCGTGTCGATCAGCCGCAGATCGGCATCGGCGGCGCCATCGACGCGCCGGGCGGACAGGCCGATCGCCTTGAAGTCGGCCGCGAGCCGTTCAAACAGCCGGTCGGCGCCGGGGCCGCGCGGCAGGGCAATCCGCAGCGGCGCGAGCCGACCTTGCGTCGCGGTCCAGCGGGCCACCCTGGCCGCAGCCGTCGAGCGCCGTTCCTCCACGCCGCGCCCGGGCCAGCGTTCGCCGATGCTGCCGTTGTCGCCTTCAAGGCCCGGATTGACGACCCGCGTTGTCGCAGTCCAGCCGCCCACGTTTAGCGCCGCGATCAAGGCTTCGCGGTCGATCGCCATGGTCAGTGCCTCACGGTTTTCCGGTTTGGCCAGAAATCCGTCGTCGTGGATCACCGCAAGGCCGAACAGCCCGGCCACCGGATCGAGCCGGATCGCCCCACGCGATACACCGCTGGCGTCAAGCCGGGGGAAGTCGGCGAAGCCCCCGCCCAGCACGAGGTCGGCTTCGTTGGCATTGAACCGGGCGATAGCCCTTTCGGCGGACAGCGATTCGAGTTCCAGCCGGCGCACCCGGTTCTTCCAGCCCGGTTCCTCGGGCAAGCCCCGGTCCTCGGGTGCGATGGCCCGCAGAATCGCTACGTCTTTCTTGCGGGTCAGCCGCATCGGACCGGCACCGCGGCCCTTGCGCAGCAGGCCCAGTTCGGGCTGGGCGAGAAGTTGCAACATGTCGGGCATCGGCTGCTTGAGACGGATTTCGATGACCCGTCCGGCCATCGCCCGCACTTCGCCGATCACATCCAGATCGCCGGCCAGCGGTCCGTCGCGCCCGGCACCGACCGCATCGAGCATTGCGCTGCGGGCGCTTTCGCCGGTGATCGGACTGCCATCGGGCCAGGTCCCGTCGCGCAGGCGGAAAATATAGCTCATCCCGTCATCGGTGACGATCCAGCGATCGGCCAGCGCGGGAATGGCACGGCCCTGGGCATCAAAGCTGACCAGCCCTTCAGCCGTGGCAGAGCGGACCAGCTGCGCCGCCGCCGGCAGACGCGGCCCGCCGACAAAGGCGGCTGCCGGATCGCCCACCACCACCACTTCGACCGGACGATCGCCGTTGCCGCCGCAGCCAGCCAGCGCGGCAAGCGCAAACGATAGGATCAGGGTGCGGGCACGAGGCAGCAGCATGCCGGTCTGCCCTAACGGATTTTAGAAGGGCCGCACAGGTGGCAATCGCCCCTCTGCAACCTGGCGCGCGTCAAATCTTGCGCAGGCGCCCCTGTTCGGGGCTGCCGAGCGGCGGCTTGACGAAGCGCGGCGTGGTTTCGCCCGGGGCGACCGGGGCACGGGCGATCAGCGGATCGATTTCCTCACGAAAGGCGATACCGCAGCGGTTGTCCTGCACCCAGGCCACCGATCCTTCGACCCAGCCGATGTTGCGGATGCTGACCCAAACCGCCTGATCGCGCTGCAGCCGGACCATGCCTTCGGCCATCAGGCCGCCGGCAGAGAGGTTGCGCACGCGCACCCGGTGCTCACCAGGCATGCCATCGACGCGCATTTCGGCCATCACGAACAGGCTATCGCGCGCGATCTGCCGTTGTCCGCCCATGCCACTTTCCACGCCTATACTCCTTGCGCTGCCCCGGATCCTTGTCCGGGAATCTGCTCCGCGCCTTGCAACTCCGAGATCGACGAAGACTAAAGCACAGTGGCAAAAAAGCAGTTAATGCCGCCAAAATCCTTAGTCGTCGCGCGAAATCTTCTCACGCCGCTCATGCGCTTCCTGCGCCTCGACCGTCATTGTCGCGATCGGGCGGGCGGAAAGCCGGCCCAGGCCGATCGGCTCGCCGGTCACTTCGCAATAGCCGTATTCGCCCTCTTCGATCCGGCGCAGCGCGGAATCGATCTTGGAAATCAGCTTGCGTTGCCGGTCGCGGGTTCGCAGCTCGATCCCCCAATCGGTCTCGCTCGAGGCGCGATCGTTGAGGTCGGGTTCGCGGATCGGACCGTCCTGCAACTGCTGCAAGGTGTCCTGTGCGGCCGAATGGATCAGCTTTTTCCATTCGAGCAGCAACCGCCGGTAGTAGTCCTGCTGTGCTTCGCACATGTAAGGTTCGTTCTCACTGGGAACGTAGTCGCCGGCAATTGCCCGCTTCGCCTTGGCCAGGACGTCAATCTCTTCGCCGAGAACCGTCGCCATAAACTCTCCAAACAAACCAGCCGAGCGCGCGGGCTCTGCGGCTTCGGGTAATCCCGATAGCCCACCGGCGCCGGTTCGAGCGCGCCTATAGTGCTGGGTAGAATCCCGCACAAGCGCCAATGCGGGCCGCCCCTACATTCCGCAACATTAGGCCTCGATGAACGCGTGCGGGCGCACGATTCACGATCCTGTCATGCCGCTCGGGCAGGGGCAGTGTCACATCGTGGGACAAAATCGTGCCCCGCGTTAACCATTTGTTGACCACGATAGGGAAAGTTCAGCCCTGACGGCGGTCGGGAATGTCCCGGGGGCCCGCCGACAGGGGGAATACGACGATGAGCACTGCCTGGATCGAAGCCGGAACGCGCACTGCCGCAAGACCTGCTGACGAACACGCTGAAGACCTGCTGGTGGCAAGCTGCCTGGCAGCCGCCGCCGGCGGCGATATCAGCGCCTACTACGACCTGGGAGTGGCCTATTCGACCGGCAGCCACGGGGTCGACTGCGACCTTATCGAGGCGCACAAGTGGTTCAACCTGGCAGCCGTCAACGGCCACGCCGAGGCCCAGCTGTGCCGCGCCGACATTTCCGAGGAAATGACCGCCCGCGAGATCGCCGAAGCCCAGCGCCGCGCCCGCGAATGGATCGCTGCCTCGGTCCGCCGGGCTGCCTGACCTGCCCTAGCTCTTTTTGAACGGGGTGCGATCGGCCAGGTAAAGCTGGTCTGCGGCTACCCCTTCCCGCTCCCGCCGGAGAAAATCTGCGACTGCTTCGCGAAAGCCGGCGTGGACGATGTGGTGGGCCGACCAGGTCTGCTCCGGCAGATAGCCCCGGGCCAGCTTGTGACCGCCCTGCGCACCTGCCTCTACCCGGCTGAGGCCCAGCCGGATCGCGGCGTCGATTGCCTGATAATAGCACAGCTCGAAATGCAGGAACGGCTTGTCGATGCGCGCGCCCCAATAGCGTCCGTAGAGCACGTCGGGACCGATGAAATTGAGCGCCCCGGCTACCGCCTGTCCATCGATGAAGGCCAGAACCAGCAGGATCCGTTCCGCCATCCGCTCGCCCAGCAGGGTGAACGCGGTGCGTGTCAGGTAGGGCTGGCCCCATTTGCGCGATCCGGTGTCCTGATAGAACTGCCAGAACGCATCCCAATGCTCGGGACGGATGTCGTCCCCGGTCAGGGCGCGGATATCCACCCCCTGCTGCGCTGCGGCGCGCTCCTTGCGCAGGTCTTTGCGCTTGCGCGAGGACAGGGCGGCCAGGAAATCGTCGAAGCTGGCATAGCCCCGGTTTTCCCAGTGGAACTGGATGTCGCTGCGCAGCAGCCAGCCTGCGCTTTCGAACAGCGGCAGCTGCGCCGGGTCGATGAAGGTGGCGTGGGCCGATGACAGGCCGTTGGCCTCGCACAGCTGTTCGGCGGCGCGCAGCAGCGGCATGGCCAGCGCGTCGTCTGCCAGCAGCAGCCGCGGCCCGGTTGCCGGGGTGAACGGCGCGGCGATCTGCAACTTCGGATAATATTCCCCGCCCGCGCGGTGCCAGGCATCGGCCCAGGCGTGATCGAACACATATTCGCCCTGGCTGTGATCCTTGAGGTAGGCCGGAAGCGCCGCCGCAAGCCGCCCGTCGCTGCCGCAGATCGTGATCGGTGCGGGCGTCCAGCCGGTGCCCGGGCCGACCGATCCCGAATCCTCCAGCGCGGTCAGGAAGGCGTGGCTGACGAAAGGATTGCCCCCGGTCAGCGCATCCCACTCAGCGGCAGGAAGCGCCCCGACGGACGGAGCAGTCCGGGCCTCGATCACGCCACCCCCGCGCCTTCGGCAATCGGCGCATCGGCATGGGCCGCAGCCCGTTCGCGGTGTTCGGCGCTGCGCACCGTCCAGGTCAGCACCGGCAGACCACGCCGACGCTGCGCCGCAGCGAACCGGCTGGGCAGATCGCGGATGTCATAGGCCAGGAAATCGGGCCGCGCGTGCCACAGCGCCAGGCGGCGGCGGATCATGCCCGGCAGGGCTTTGGCATTCTCCTCGGTCACCACCAGGCCCCGCACGGTCAGCGGGGAATGATCGGCGAACCAGCGCACCACCCTGGGATCGAAGCTCATGATCGCATGGGCACCGTCATAGCCTTCGATCACCCGGCGTACCGCCAGGCACAGCGCGCTGGTCCGCGAAGACCCCCGGCGCGAGGACTTGATCTCGATCAGCAGCGGCACCCGCCCCGCGATCCGGTCGAGCAATTGGCGCAGCGTCGGGATGGTATCGGTGCAGCCCGAAAGCGCGATCCGCCCCAGTTCCTCGGCACTGCGCTCGGCAAGCAATCCCGGCTCGCCGGTCAGCCGTTCCAGCGCAGCGTCGTGGAACACCATCGCCTGTCCGTCGAGCGAGCGTTGGATGTCGCATTCGATGCCCATCCCCCGGGCAATCGCCGCCGCGAAGGCCGAGGGGGAATTTTCGGGAACGCCGGGCCCATGCAGCCCGCGGTGAGCATAGTCGGCCCCGCCCAGCCAGGCGACCTTCTCGGGCTTTGGCGCCGGACTGCGCCAGCGATCAAGCGGGGCGAACAGCAACGATGGCATCCACTTCGACCGCGACGCCCAGCGGCAGGCTGGGCACGCCCACCGCGCTGCGCGCGTGCTTGCCCGCTTCGCCGAACACCGCGACCATCAGTTCGGACGCGCCGTTGGCAACCTTTGGCTGATCGGTGAAATCCGGCGTCGAACTGACGAAGGCGCCCAGTTTGACCACGCGCTCTACCCGATCCAGCGAGCCGAGCGCAGCCTTCAGCTGGGCCAGGATCATCAGGCCGCAGCCCTGCGCAGCCTCGATTCCGTCCTCCAGCGAGACATCCGCGCCCAGCCGCCCCTTGCGCAGCGTGCCATCGACGAACGAGACCTGTCCCGAAACGTAGGCCAGCCCTCCGGCGATCACCACGGGGACATAGGCCGCGACCGGCGCGGCGGGCTCGGGCAGGACGATGCCGAGTTCGGCGAGTCTGGTTTCAATGCTCATGCGCGTCTTCCTACAGGCGGGACAGCAGCCAGGGCAAGGCGTGCTCCCAGGTGTCGATCCGGGCGTGGGCGTGCCCCGCCTCGAACCCGCAGGTAATATGCGGGGCCAGCGTCGGTTCGCCGCATAGGTGGAGCCGGTCGATATGCGGCACCATATCGGCGGCCGATCCGTGGTGCTGGGCCAGATCGTCGATGAACACCGCGTGGCTTGGCTGGTATTCGTCAAGGATCGCCTGCAAGGCCGGACCTTTCGGCCCCTGATTGGTAAACACCCGCACATCGATCCCGTGATCCAGCAACTGCTGGCGCCGCGCCGCGTTGTGCCGGTCGGTCAGGTTGGTCAGCACCACCACGTCGGCGCGGGTCTGCAGCGCGGCGATCGCCTCGACCGCCCCGGCAATCGGGGTCTGGCGGTGCATCTCGCCATCGAAGAACAGTCCCAGCAGCCGCCAGATCTCCTCCGGCGGCACTGGCTCGCCGCTGACCTTGTCGCGGATCGCGTGGGAAAAATCGTTGCCGATCAGCTTGAACGACACCGGCTGGGTTTCCTCCAGCCATTCGCCGAAGGGCACGATCATGTGCAGCAGCACTTCGTCGCAATCGCTGATGATGAGCGGCCGGGTCATGCGGTCAATCCTTCGCGGGCGCCGGCAAGGTCGGCCGGTTCCACGCCCAGCGCATCGGCGGCGGCAACCAGATCGGGTTCGTGGGCGCAGAGGAAATCGAGCACCGCGCCCAACGTGGCCGGATCGCCCAGCCCGGCCCGCAGCGCATCCGGAGTGAGGCCCGTGAGCGCCAGCAGCCGGTCCGACCGCGGTCCGTCGGCCAGCACCCAGCCCAGCGCCCCAAGCGCCAGGGTAACCGCATCATGGGCCGGGGATTGGGACCTGCGCAGAATTGTCAGCCTCGGGTTGAAAGCGTAGGGCAGCGCCATGGCAAAGCGCATCCTGGTTGTCGAGGACAACGACCTCAACCGCAAGCTGTTCTGCGACGTGTTGAAGAGCCAGGGCTATGCGGTGGAACCCTGCGCCGACGGGCTGGAAGCGTTGGACCGGGCCCGCCAGTTCGTCCCCAACCTGATCATCATGGATATCCAGCTGCCCAACATCAGCGGCCTCGACCTGATCGAGGCGGCCAAGGCCGACGCCACCCTGCGCGCGATCCCGGTGCTCGCCGTCACCGCATACGCCGGCAAGGGCGACGAGGAGCGGATCAGGGACGCGGGAGCGGAAGGCTATCTGGCCAAGCCGGTGTCGATCGGCCCGTTCATGGCGGCGGTGAAGGGGCTCGTGGAGAAGGCCGCCGCTTGACAATTCCGCCTCCACGCCGCTTTTCCGCCCCATTCATCGGCCACAGCGCCGCAAACCTTTCGGGAGCATAGAGACATGGACCGCGCCGCAACTGCCGACAAAATCGCCGCGCTGATCGAGCCGTTCAACAAGAAGGGTATCGAAATCACCGATGCCTCGACCTTTGCCGGCGATCTGGAGTTTGACAGCCTGACGGTGATGGATTTCGTCGCCGCGATCGAGGACGAGTTCGACATCATCATCACCATGAACCAGCAGGCCGAGATCGAGAGTTATGGCCAACTGATCGATGCCGTGGTGAAGCTGCAAGGGTAGGATTCGCCCCACCCCGGCGGGGAGGGGCAACGAGACTTGGCGGCTTGCCGCCTAGTCGCAGTAAGGGCGGGGGTTCGACGCTGGCGCTGAGCCCCCACCCCAACCCCTCCCCGCCGGGGATGGGCTTTCGGAAGCCAAAGTTGGGTGTTTGCATGACCGACCTATTCTCCAAATTCGACCCGCTGATCGAACAGCGCCGCGCCCTGTTGTCCACCGGGGTGACCGATCCGTTCAATCTGGTGATGGAAAAGGTGGTCAGCCCCACCGTCGCCCTGTGCAACGGGCGCGAGACGATCCTGCTGGGCACCTACAACTACATGGGGATGACCTTCGATCCCGACGTGATCGAGGCGGGCAAGCAGGCGCTCGACGATTTCGGCAGCGGCACCACCGGCAGCCGGGTGCTCAACGGCACCTATGCCGGACACCGCGCGGTGGAAGAGGCGCTCAAGGAATTTTACGCCATGGATCACGCCATGGTCTTCTCCACCGGCTATCAGGCCAACCTGGGGATCATCTCCACCATCGCCGGAAAGGGCGACTACATCGTCCTGGACATCGACAGCCACGCCTCGATCTGGGACGGCTGCAAGATGGGCGACGCCGAGGTGGTGCCCTTCAAGCACAACGATATCGAGGCGATGGACAAGCGGCTGGGCCGGATCCCCGAAGGCGCGGGCAAGCTGGTGATCCTGGAGGGGGTCTATTCAATGCTGGGCGACATTGCCCCGCTCAAGGAGATGATCGCGGTTGCCAAAAAGCACGGCGCGATGGTGCTGGTCGACGAGGCACATTCGATGGGTTTCATCGGCCCCAACGGGCGCGGGGTGGCCGAGGATCAGGGCTGCCTTGACGATGTCGATTTCGTGATCGGCACCTTTTCCAAGTCGGTGGGCACGGTCGGCGGTTTCTGCGTGTCCAACCACCCGAAGTTCGAGATCATGCGGCTGGTCTGCCGCCCCTATGTGTTCACCGCCAGCCTGCCGCCAAGCGTGGTCGCCACCGCCTGCACCTCAATCCGCAAGCTGATGCACGCGGGCAACAAGCGGGCGCATCTGTGGGAGAATTCGAAGATTCTTCACAAGGGCCTGCGCGAGGCCGGCTTCCAGCTGGGGACCGAAGAACCGCAGAGCGCGATCATCGCGGTGATCATGCCCGATCTGGAGCGCGGAGCGATGATGTGGGAGGCGCTGCTGCACGAAGGGCTCTACGTCAATCTGGCCCGTCCGCCTGCAACGCCTGCGAACATGACCCTGCTGCGCTGCTCGCTGTGTGCCGAGCATTCGGCTGAACAGGTCCGGACGATCCTGGGGATGTTCACCCGCGCCGGGAAAGCGGTGGGGATAATTGCTTAGGCGGCTGGCCCTGTGGCTCGGGCTGGCGCTGGGCTTTGCGCTGTCCACCCCGGCCGCTGCCGCAGAACCGGTGCCGCCGGGCGAAGGCATGGTGGCCCAGCCCTGCCCCACGAACGGCCAGGGACTGTGGGCGCAATCGCCCTATGTGCTGAAATACGACTGGGCCTGGCGTTGCCGCTTTCAGGAGGAGAACCGCACGATGGATAGCCAGCCGCCCCGGGTGGTGTTCATGGGCGATTCGATCACCGAGGGGTGGAGCAAGCTTGATCCCGATTTCTTCGCGCGCGGCTATGCCAACCGCGGGATCAGCGGGCAGACCAGCGCTCAGATGCTGGTCCGCTTCTACCAGGATGTGGTCGCACTGCACCCCAAGGTGGTGCACATCATGGCCGGGACCAACGATGTCGCGGGCAACGGCGGGCCGACCACGGCGGAGCAGTATCACAACGCGATCCGCTCGATGGTCGACATTGCCCGCGCCAACGCCATTCAGGTGGTGATCGGCGCGATCCCGCCGGCCGACCGGTTCAGCTGGAACCCGGCGATCAAGCCGGCGCTCCAGATCGCTGACCTCAACCGCTGGCTGAGGGACTATGCCAAGGCCAACGGGCTGGCTTTCGCCGATTACTACACCGCGATGGCCGGCCCCAACGGCGAGCTGCTGCCCGCCTATGCCACCGACGGGGTCCACCCGATCGCCGCGGGTTATGCGGTGATGCGACCGATCGCCGAACGGGCGATCGCCGAAGCGGAAGGCAGGGCCAAGGCCCGTTCCAAACGCCGCTAGCGCGGCTTGCCGAACGCGGCGTAGCGCTCGGTGCCGACGATGGCGAAGCTGGCCAGGCCCGACCGGTTGACCAGATTCACCGCGCGCGCCGAGGCGCCATAGGGCGCACCGGGCTCGGGCTGGAACTTCACCAGCGGTTCGGGCGAAAGGTGGACCAGCGCACCCAGCGTCGCGGCAAGATCGGCCTCGCTCACCGCCGCGCCGTTCCAGGTGATCGTACCGGTCGCGGTTAGCGACAGGATGTTTTCAAGCCGGATCGGCTGCGGCGCCGCCTTCGCATCAGGAGCAGGCAAAGTGAGCGGGACCACGTGGGTTGCGGCCGGGACCGACAGGATGAAGATGACCAGCAGCACCAGCAGAACGTCGATCAGTGGGGTGGTGTTGAGTTCGCCCAGCGGCTGGTTGGTGGCGTGAATGCTCGCGGCCATGGCGGCGCCTCCCGTGATGTGTGGTCAATCGTGTAATGGTACATCATATCATTTTGAACGCAAGTCTTGAGTCAAGGTGCTGCCGGCTGGCGGTGAAGGGGGATGGCAGCCGCAGTCCAGCGCAGCACGGCACCTACGAAAAAGGGGGCGGATCGCTCCGCCCCCTCTATCCGGTTCGTGCAATGGCGCGGGTTACTGCGCCTTGCCGGCGTTCGGCGCCTTGCCGAATTCGGAGAACTGCTCGTTGCCGACAAAGCCGAAGGCGGTCACGCCCGAACCCTTGATGATATTCAGCACCTTGGCGGTGGTATCATAGGGGGCCTGCGGATCGGGCTGGAACTGCAGTTCCGGCTCGGGCTTGATCGCCATGGTCGCCTGGAGCGCGCCGAGGAGCTGGCCCTGGTCCATCGGCGTGGCGTTCCAAAGGATCGTGCTGTCGGGCATGATCACGACCTTGTTCTTGTCACGCTTGATCACCGTGTCCGGCGGCGGGGCCGACGGGTTGGGCAGGTCGATGTTGACCGCGTGCGTTGCCACCGGGATGGTGATGATGAACATGATGAGAAGCACGAGCATGACGTCGATAAGCGGCGTCGTGTTCATCTCCATCATCGGGCTGCCATCGTCCTTGCCGCCTGACATTGCCATGGTGGGTTACTCCTGAAAAAGTTTCGTCGGACCGCGATCAGCCGTTGGGATCGACCGGGTTCGAAATGAAGCCGACATTGGGATAGCCGGAGATCTGGACGTTGTAGATCGCACCGGCGACGCAGCGCCACGGCGCGTTGACATCGCCGCGGATGTGGACCTGCGGAACCAGTTCCGGATTGTCCTTCAGCGCATCGGGGCCACCGGCACGCTTCACGATCGAATCGAGCCGCTTGTACCCCATGTCACGCAGCTCGGCCGAATCGACCGGCGTGATGTTGTTGAAGTAGATGCGGCATTCCCCGCCCAGCGACGCGCCTTCGAAACCGACATCGCCTGCCGAGCGGCCAGCGTCATCGCTGGTGCTCACGGTCAGCAGCAGGTTTTCCACCTTGTCCTTCGACTCCTGCGACGCGATGATCGGCAGTTTGAGCTTCTGGATCGTCTGGATCGCGACCGGGACCGCGATCAGGAAGATGATCAGAAGCACCAGCATCACGTCCACGAGGGGCGTGGTGTTGATCTCCGACATCGGCCTTTCTTCGCCGCCGGAACCGCCCGTCGAAATCGCCATGAGTTACATCCTATCCTAGCGTTTCCCGGTTATCCGGACGGGTGCAGCGATGCAGCCGTCCGGGCCGGTCAATTGCCGACGGCGCGACGGGACGAACCCGATCGCGCCGCAGCCTGGCACCTTACTGCTTGGCAGCTGCGGCAACAGCAGCCGGCTTGGCAGCAGCAGCTGCAGCAGGCCGCACGGCGCCCTTCGAGTTGATGTAGGCAAGCACGTCGGTCGAGAAGGCCGACAGCTTTTCGGAGATGAGCTTGTTGCGGCCCTGCAGGTAGTTGTAGGCCAGCACCGCAGGCACCGCGACGAGCAGACCGATCGCGGTCATGATCAGCGCTTCACCCACCGGACCCGCGACCTTGTCGATCGAGGCCGAACCAGCGATACCGATGTTGATCAGCGCGCGGTAGATGCCGACCACGGTGCCGAACAGGCCGATAAAAGGTGCGGTCGCACCGGTAGTGGCCAGCCAGGCCAGGCCCTTGCCGAGGGTCGAGTTGATCGAGGCTTCCGAACGGGCCAGCGAACCGTGCAGCCAGTCGTGGGCTTCCATCGCGTCGGTCATCTTGCCGTGCGATTCCTCGGCGGCAAGGCCGTCGTCGACGATCTGGCGCCAGGCGCTGTCCTTCTCCAGCTTGGCAGCGCCTTCCTTAAGCGAGCCCGCGCGCCAGAACGACGCCTTGAGCGCATCATGCTGCTTCAAGATCTTCGACTGATCGTACCACTTGGTGAACAGGATGAAGAGCGTGCCGAAAAGCATGATCGACAGGATCACGAGCACCGCGATACCGATCCAGTTGGGCTCGCCATGCGGAAACAGCGCTTCCTTGATACCGAACTGGGTCTGCGGAGCGGCGTTTGCACCGGCGGCGAGAAGTTCAAAAACCATGCGATAGTCCTCTCAAGAGAAATAGAATTGATAGTGGTGGTTCGGCCCCGCCAGCGGGACCGTTCTGAACGAAATCAGTCCTTCGGAATCTGCCAGCGCACCGAGCTGCCCCACGAACCGGCAACCGGCTGGCCTTCGCCATTCGTCGCCGGGTTAAAGCGGCCACGGCGGGTGATCAGCGAACAGGTGGTGCTGTCCAGCTCGCTCGACCCGCTCGATCCGGTCACGTCGCACGAGGTGACGCGGCCATCCGCACCAACCGTGACTCGGAACCGGGTAACGCCTTCTTCTTCGCGCCGCAGCGGCCCCGAAGGATAGTCATTCGAATTGGCCCAGTTGCCCGGCGCGCCCTTCGGCTGCGGCCCTTTCGGCTGGAACTTTGGCGGCGGCGGCGGCGGCGCCGGGACCGGACCCGGAGGCGCGATCACCGGAACGACCGGAGCCACTGGCGGCGGCGTCGTCACCGTGGTCACCGGTGGCGGCGACACGTTGACGTTGATCCGGGTCGGCGGCGCAACGATCGGCGGCGCAGCGGCCACCTTCTTCGGCGGCGGCGGCGGTTCCTTCTTCGGTTCGTCCTTTTTGATATCGACGGTCGTCACTTTCTTGACGATCGCCTTGAATCCTTCGGCAGCCAGTCCCGAAATCAACGCCCAGCCAAGGAGCGCGATTAACAGGCCGGTGATGACGAGCGCGGTGATATTCTCACCGGTTTTATCACGATCAGCGTAAGCCATTCAGACGGATCACTCCTAACAGTCCCCCCGGGCCAAAGCCCGGACCCGACGTCCGAATCCACAAACGGGATCCGAACACCCAAATTCCTTGTTTCCACCCTGTCGGTCAACCCGGAAAACCAGCCGACTCCCGAAGCCCCGGCTGGGCCAGATCGCGGACCCGATTATGTTGTTTGGTCCGGTTTTCCCATGCTTTAACCGCGCGGCGGCTGGCGCGCAACGCTTTATCCGTTAACGCGCGATTCACACGTGGTACGGCGATTGGGCTGGAAATTCCCGGCGAATCCGCCACTTTTCAAGCGGACTGCCGTCCCCCTGCCGGAGGCCCCGACCGTTATGCCCAAGTACCGACCGCTGCTTGCCGCCGCCCTGCCGCCGCTCATGGCGCTGCTCGTCGCGGGGACTGCGCAAGCCGATTCGCAGGCCGCTGCACCCGCCGCCCCGGCGCCCGATTATGCCGATCTCGCCGATCTTGCGGATTCGACGCCGCTGGTGATTCGCGCCCAGGTCCGCAAGGTCATCGCGGTCGAGCCGGCCCGCGCGCGCGGCGCGCGCGCCGGCTGGGCCCGTGCCTTTGTCGAGGCGCGGACCGAAGCGCTGATCGGCGGCAACCGCGCGATCGGTGAACAGCTGCGCTATCTGGTTGATCTCAAGCTCGATGCCAAGGGCAAGCTGCCGGCGCTCAAGAAGAAGAGCGTGGCGCTGTTCGCCCGCGCGGTGGACGGGCGGCCGGGCGAACTGCAACTGGTTGCGCCCGACGCCCAGCTGGTCTGGGATCCGGCGCTCGACGCGCGGCTGCGCGCGCTGCTCGCGGAATTCTATGCACCCGGAGCGCCGCAGAAGATTACCGGCGTGCGCGAGGCGCTGCACGTGCCCGGAACGCTGGCCGGGCAAGGCGAAACCCAGCTGTTCCTCTCCACGGCGAGCGGCGATCCCGCAGCGATCACAGTCACCCGTGCACCCGGCGCTGCTCCGCGCTTTTCCGCTTCGTTCTCCGAAGTGGTCAGCGACAGCGCGGGGCTGCCAGCGCCCGATACGCTCGCCTGGTACCGGCTGGCCTGTTTCCTGCCGCCGCAGCTTCCCGCGAGTGCCAATATTGGCGCCAGCGACGCGGACCGGGCGGCGGCGGCGGCCGACTACCGCGCGGTGATCGGGCAGCTCGGGCCGTGCCCGCGCCAGCGCCGGTGATCCGTCCGCAGACTGACTTCAAGGCCGCCGTTTTCGTGCTTGCCGCGCGCAGCGCCGCTGCCTAGAGGCTGTTCCACTTGCGTGGAGTCAACACCGGCCTGCTCCCCCGGCCCGACCACCCACATAGTATCCTGTCGGGTGGCCGGGCCGGGGGAGCAGGCCGGTGTTGCCTTGTTCCAGTTCAACTGAAACAAACTCCAAGGCCCGGCGCGCGAAAGGGGAAACCATGTCAGAGCCGCCCAAACCCTTGCGCGTCGCGCTTGCCGGTCTCGGCACGGTCGGCGCCGGCGTGATCCGTCTGGTCGAAGCCAACGCCGCGCTGATCGCCCGCCGCGCCGGGCGCCCGATCCGGATCACCGTGGTTGGCGCGCGTGACCGCAACAAGGACCGGGGGGTCGATCTTTCACCCTATACCTGGGAAGACGACATGGTGATCATGGGCGAGCGCGACGACGTCGATGTCGTGGTCGAGCTGGTCGGCGGGTCGGACGGACCGGCCCTGGCCTGCGCGCGCACCACGATCGAGGCGGGCAAGGCGCTGGTCACCGCCAACAAGGCGATGATCGCTCACCACGGGCTGGAGCTGGCCGGAAAGGCCGAAGCGGCCAAGGTCGCACTCAAGTTCGAAGCTGCGGTGGCGGGCGGGATTCCGGTGATCAAGGGCCTGCGCGAAGGCGCGGCTGCCAACGCGATCGAGCGGGTCTATGGGATCCTCAACGGCACCTGCAACTATATCCTGACGGTCATGGAAGACACCGGGCGCGACTTCGCCGATGTCCTGGCCGAAGCCCAGGCGAAGGGCTATGCCGAAGCCGATCCCGCCTTCGACATCGAAGGCACCGACGCCGCGCACAAGCTGTCGATCCTGGCGGCGATCGCCTTTGGCTCCAACATCGACTTTGCCGGGGTCGATACCGCCGGGATCACCCGCCTGCGCGCCGCCGACATCGCCCAGGCCGATGCTCTGGGCTATGTCATCCGCCTGATCGGCATGGCCGAAACCCCGGTTGGAGAGACCGGCCAGACCCTGTTCCAGCGGGTCCAGCCGCATCTGGTACCGTTCGATCACCCGCTGGCCCATGTCGACGGGGCTACCAACGCGGTGGTCGCAGAAGGCAACTTTTCGGGCCGACTGCTGTTCCAGGGGGCCGGAGCAGGCGATGGGCCGACCGCCAGCGCGGTGGTGGCCGATCTGATCGACATCGCGCGGGGCGAAATTGCAGCGCCGTTTTCGGTTCCGGTCGGCGAGCTCGAGGCCCTGCCGCGGGCCTCCAGCGCCAACCGGATGGGTCGGTCCTATGTCCGGTTCATGGTCACCGACCGGCCGGGGGTCCTGGCCGAGATCACGGCGGCGCTGCGCGATGCCGGGGTTTCGATCGAGAGCCTGATCCAGAAGGGCCGGTCAGCCGACGGAGCGGTCATGGTGGCGATGGTCACCCACGAAGGTCCGGAAAGTGCGGTCCACGAAGCGGTCCGCCTGCTGGCCGGGTCCGCCAGCCTGACCGAACCGCCGCTGGTGATCCATATCCTGGGCGAATAGGCCGGGACTGGCTGCTGCCGCCTATCTGTCGCTTTCGGTTCCGTTGCCGACCGCCTCGGCGTCGGAGCCTTCGGGCGCCTCGGGAATCGCCTTGAGGTCGATCACATAGACCTTGGGCGGCGTGTAACCGCCGACGATGCAATTGGGCTGTCCGCGGCACGATCCGCGATCAAGCTGCGGCGCGCTGGGCACGCCGGTGCGCAACCCTTCGCGCGATCCGGGATTGCTTTGTGCGGTCGAAGGTACGCGGTAGCGATCGCTGTCACCCGGTGCACAGACCACGATCTCGTCTTCCGATCCGCTGGCGCAACGCTTGGGCGGCGGCACCGCTCCGTAGACGTCCCGCGACGCAGCCAGCCGCTGCGCAACTTTGGTATCGAGTGCATCCTGGCCTGCGGCGGGGACAGCGTACAGGGCAAGAACGACGCCAACCCCGATCGCGATGCTGGGCAAGGGGCACGGCGCGCGCGATCCGGTTCTGGGCATCGCGCGTTACAGCAGCGCAGGCACTGAATGCCCGATGAATGGGGCGGTGCAGCCATGCCTCTCGACATCGCCGCCGGGCCTGTCTAAGCGGCGCACCACATACGTATTCGCTTCGATCCGAGGGATTTCTGCACCGCCATGACCAATTCCGCCACCCCCCGCAGTTCGGTGCTTGACCGTGTCCTGGTGCTCGAAATGGTGCGGGTTACCGAGGCGGCGGCGATCGGAGCATCGTCGCTGATCGGCCGCGGCGATGAAAAGGCCGCCGACCATGCCGCGGTCGAGGCGATGCGCGCCGCGCTCAACGAACTGGCGATGGACGGAACCGTGGTGATCGGCGAGGGCGAGCGCGACGAGGCGCCGATGCTGTTCATCGGGGAAAAGGTCGGTTCGGCACAGGGCACCGGGCCGAAGATCGACATAGCGCTCGATCCGCTCGAAGGCACGACGATCACCGCCAAGGCCGGGCCCAACGCACTGGCCGTGCTGGCCGTCGCCGAAGAGGGCAACCTGCTCAACGCGCCCGACGTCTACATGGACAAGCTTGCGGTCGGGCCGGGCTATCCCGACGGGATCATCGATCTGGCCAAAAGCCCGACCGAGAACGTCAGGGCGGTAGCCGCAGCCAAGGGGGTCGAGCCCAACGAGATCATCGTCTGCGTGCTTGACCGGCCGCGCCACGCCGGCCTGATCGCCGAACTGCGCGGACTGGGCTGCGGAGTCGTGCTGATCGGCGATGGCGATGTGGCCGGGGTGATTGCGGTGACCAACGAGGATACCACGATCGACCTCTACATGGGCCAGGGCGGGGCTCCCGAAGGGGTGCTGGCGGCAGCCGCGCTGCGCTGCGTGGGCGGGCAGTTCAATGGCCGGCTGGTGTTCCGCAACGACGACGAGCGCGCCCGCGCCCGCCGTTGGGGAATCGAGGATCTGGCCAAGATCTATACCCGCGACGAGCTGGCCAAGGGCGACTGCATCTTTGCCGCCACCGGGGTGACCGACGGGTCGCTGCTCAAGGGCGTGAAGCGGCACAAAAACGGCGTGATGACCACTGACAGCGTAGTCATGCGCGCGAGCTCGGGTACGGTCCGCTGGGTCAAGGGCGAACACCGCAGATAGCGCACGCGCGCCGCGGGCTCACACGCCGCCCCGACAATTTCCCCGACTGCAGAACCGGCGGGCAGCCTGCCCGACGTGTACCGGGTATCGCGTATCTGCTTGCAAACGTTGATCGAGTGGTTGAAGGGACGTGCCTTCTGGCGCGATCCGGTCCGATACCGGGCACGCGCGGTGTCACCGACCGGCGCAGTCCGGACAAATCGAGCGAGACGGTCCAATGAAGCACTTTACGCTGTCCGAGATCCTGCCCGACTATACCGATTTCGGACCGATTGCAGAGAAGCCTGACAGGATGTCGGGCGTCTATCTGGGCGAGAAGACCGTCTTCACCCGGCTTTGGACCGGCCACACGATGATGGTCTACACCGGCGACATGATCGTCATGCCGCACCTGATCAATCTGGGCATCAACGAGCCGCACATCACACGCACGCTGGTATCGCTGACCAGGCCCGGAGACCGGTTTGTCGATGTTGGGGCCAATGTCGGGTATTTCAGCGTCCTGGGCGGCTGGCGATCCTACCCCGGGGGCGAGGTCTGGTCGTTCGAACCGAACCCGAACATCTATCCGATCCTCGCCAGTAACGTCACCAACAACGGCTTTGCGCATTGCTCGAAGCGCCGCAGGCTGGCGCTGTCCGACCAACCGGGCGTCGCCCAGCTTCGTATCTTCAAGGGCTATGAAGCCACTTCGACCATCCGCGACGTCTCGGAAGCTTTCGTGACCCATACCCGCGAAGAAACCGGGCACGATTCGTACCTGGTCGACGTCGAAGTGGACACGCTGGATGCACAGATGGCTGCCGTCCCCAGCATCGACGTGATGAAGATCGATGTTGAAGGTCACGAGCTGTCGATGATCAAGGGAGCGGTCGAGATCCTGAGGCGGTCGCCGACGGTGAAGATCGTGATGGAATTTGTCCCGCCGATCCTTGGCGCCGGTCCCGCTCTGGAGCTGGTCACGTTGATCCGGTCGCTGGGCTTTACCATCTACCGGATCGAGCACGACGGGACTTTCACCCTCGAGGATCAGGACGCCAGCCTGGTCGCAACAACGTTCGCCGACTTGCTGCTGATCAGGCAGGCCTCCTAAGGGCACTTGCCTGAAGGCAACAGGCGGCACGCGGCGGCGGGTACCGCCGTCGGCCCGGTGCATTTTGCCTGAGCGCCCTGTTGCAATCGCCCCTCGCCCCGCTAAGGCCGCACGAGGGACGGAGTGCGCAGGAAAGGGCAAGTCGCGATGAAGATCATGGCCGGCAATTCAAACCTGCCGCTGGCGCGTGCCATCGCGGGCTATCTCGAGCTGCCGTTGACCGACGCCTCGGTGCGCCGTTTCGCCGACGAGGAAGTCTTTGTCGAAATTCACGAGAATGTGCGCGGCGAAGACGTTTTCGTGGTCCAGTCGACCAGCTTCCCAACCAACGACAACCTGATGGAACTGCTGATCTGCATCGATGCGCTACGCCGCGCATCGGCCAAGCGGATCACTGCGGTGACCCCCTATTTCGGCTATGCCCGGCAGGACCGCAAATCGGGCTCGCGCACGCCAATCTCGGCCAAGCTGGTAGCCAACCTGATCACCACCGCCGGCGCCGACCGGGTGCTGGCGGTCGATCTGCACGCCGGGCAGATTCAGGGCTTCTTCGATATCCCGACCGACAACCTTTATGCCGCGCCGGTGATGGCGGCGGATATCCTGTCGCGCTCGAACGGACAGGACCTGATGGTTGTCTCACCCGACGTCGGCGGGGTTGTGCGCGCCCGCGCGCTGGCCAAGCGGCTCGACAATGCCCCGCTGGCGATCGTCGACAAGCGCCGCGACAAGCCCGGCAGCAGCGAGGTGATGAACATCATCGGCGATGTGAAAGGCCGCAGCTGCATCCTGATCGACGACATCATCGATTCGGGCGGTACCCTGTGCAACGCCGCCCAGGCCCTGATGGACGACGGGGCGGCCAGCGTGACTGCCTATCTTACCCACGGCGTTCTTTCGGGCAGCGCGGTCGAACGGGTCAGCGCCTCGGCGCTCAAGGAACTGGTCATCACCGACACAATCCAGCCCAGCGATCTTGCCGAACAGGCCCCCAAGATCCGGGTCGTGCCGATCGCACCGCTGATCGGCGAGGCGATCCGCCGCATCGCCGACGAAAGCTCGGTTTCGAGCCTGTTTGACTGA
>JABFRE010000085.1 GCA_013141325.1 Novosphingobium sp. | reverse complement strand
AGGCCGCATGGGTAAGCGACCGCGATGCCTTTATCCGGCACGCGCTGGGTCTGATCGGGTATTAGGGGAAGGTCGGAAGTGGTGGGCGCGACAGGGATTGAACCTGTGACCCCACCCGTGTGAAGGGAGCCAGCCAAATCAGATAGTTAGCTGTTTTGGTTGCAAAAACAGCCTCTTGTACGAGGGGCGCTGTACGCGATTTGTACGAGAGGGCCTCTGGAGGCCCTCGAAAACGCACATATCTGGTCGAGATTTGGCAGCGACAGAGGCGGTTGCCAGACCGCCAGACCGGAAGCGAAAAACCGCCGGAAGGGCTGCCACCCTCGCCAGCGGTCATTTCGATAGCGTCGCAGCTACTGCCTTCTCATACGATATCACGGATTCCCGTGCAAGCTCCGAGCTTACTGGCGGTGCCTTGTGAGCGCGACCCTTGCCCATGGCGGGCTTCCCGAGGGCGTCAGGCGGATTAATCTGCTGTCTCTGGTCGAGGACCTCGGCAAGCGCGGCCTTGGCCTCTCCAGCACGGCAACGCGGGTGCTCAGGCACTACGTCTGGCGTTCGCGAGATGACGATTATCGGGCAGGTCGCATCTGCGCTGTCTGGGATCGGGTTTGCCGTACAGCCGACGACCTCGACCTGTGTAGCCGTGCCATCAACGATGCCGAGCGCGAGCTTGAGGCAAAGGGACTGATCGCCAGGACCACGGGCGGCAACGGTGCCCGCTCAGGCCTCAGGAGCGGTGGGATCATCCGGTGGGCGGCAGGGATCAACCTTGCGCCCCTGATCGAGCGTTACGCCGACCTGAAGGCGGCCTGGGAGGCTCGCCGTCTTGAGCAGCAAGCAATCGACACCTGCAAGGCTGAGATCCGACGCACGCGCCGCCTGATCCGCGATGCGGGCGAGCCGGAGCTGATCGCACGGGCCGATGCGATCCTGCCCGATGGCCGGGTAGCTCCCATCCGCCGCATCGAGAGGCTGGAGGCGATCCAGGCTGCTCTTGCAGCCGTGCTTGCGGACCTCGTCAGCGATCCCCGTGCGATGAAAACTTCCGATGGACTGGAAGAAAACAGCCTACCCAACATACAGACTCAGGATTCATCACCATCCTGTAGCGGGCGAATGCCCGAGCCGACGGTCACGCCAAGGGCGGCGCTGGAACTGGCCTCGGACGAGTATCGGATCATCGCCAGCGCATTTGGCGATCCAGGGTGGCCAAGCCTGATCGAAGCATCGTGCCGTACAGCAGGTTGGCTTGGCATCGGCCAGCGAACCTGGGGCCATGCCTGCGCCAAGCTGGGCCGTGAACGCGCCGCGCTGTGCGTGCTGATCATCGACCGCAATGCGCGATTGCGAGCCGGTCACCGCTATCAGGCGAAGCATCCGGGCAAGTGCCTCAGCGGCATGGTCCGACGCATGAGCACCGGCGGCTTCAACCTGCATGGCTTGCTGAATGCTCGGCAGGGGGAGCCAGAAGAGATGGCCGGAGCCACTCACATGTCCCCTCATGCGGAACCGGAAGCAGGCAAGTGCCTGGCATCCCTTACCAGTCAAATCCTGTTTCGCACCGCCAGTTTCATGGGAGACCACGCATGACTTCGTCTGCCGACAATCCTGCGCTGAAGCCCCGTCATTTCCAGCGTCCAATGGGCCGCCCTGTGCCCACCGGGAATGCCCTGGAGGCACCGATTATCAATCCCCAAAACAAGGACAGGACCACCGCATCTGATTTATTATTTGGGGCACACACCACGCTACGGGGTAGCCTCCAGAAGGCTCGGCGAAAGCCGCAGGAATGCGTGGTTCTAGGCCATAGGCGTCCGATTACATCCGCGCCAAAAGCTCTTTCCGGCGCAAATCAGGCTAGGGCGCGAGTATATAACCACAATATATCAATGCATTGTATTCTACTGCCGAAATCGTCGGCCCTGCCCAACCCACTCGCGGGAAGGCGCTGATCATGAGCCAGGTCAACGTCAACTACGATGACCGGATGGTGCAGGGCATCGACCGCATCGCGGCGGCCCGGAACCTCAACCGGCCCGATCTGCTGCGGGCGATAGCAGGTGAAGCGATCGAGGCGCACGACGCCGGGCGGCTTGCCTTCCAGATGGCGGACGGCCCGCGCATCGACGGCAGCATCAATGCGCTGGCGATCCAGCTGCGCGAGGCGGTGATCGAACTGGAGCGTGCCCAGCGTGCCAACCAGCGCCACGAGAAGAAGCTGCTCGATGCCTGGGTTGGCAGTGAAGAGGTGGTTGTGGCGGCGCAGGAGCGCCTCGCCACCCGGGTCAACGACATCAACCGCAAGTCCTATCAGCCGTTCCTGAACAAGCTGGCTGAGGTCTACACCGCCATCGACAAGCTGCGGGACCGGTTAGCTGAGGCGCAGGATGCCAAGCTCGAGAACATAGACAAACGCCTGGAGGCGGTCCGTGTTGAGGCCAGCGCGCCGCGAAACCAGTACAACCTCGTCCTCGGCGACAGCATGCCCTTGCGGTTCGTGGTCATCATGAGCTTGATGGTCAGCGTGGTCGGCACCCTGGTCTTCCTCATGTTGGCAGGCAACATGGCATGGCTCGGCGTGCCCGTAGCCAAGCGCCTGGTGCCGACGACCGAACTGGTCTGCCGGGTGATCAACGATAGCTACGGAGTCCGGGACTGCGCCGTGCCGGATGAATACCGCAAAGGCGTGGTCCGTCCCGCGAAGGCCGGCAAATGATCAACCTCGCGGCCGTCAGCTCCGCCAGTGGCGCGGGCGAATACTACAGCCAAGACAACTACTACACGTCCTCCGAGCTTACCGAAGCCAGTCAATGGGTCGGCCACGGCGCGGAGGCGCTTGGCCTTGAGGGGCTGGTCGAGCAACAGGCGTTCATCGACGTGCTCTCGGGCAAGCTACCCGATGGCAGCGTCATTCCCGCCGTGCATGGCGAGCACCGCCCGGGCGTCGACATGACCTTCTCGGCACCGAAATCGGTGTCGCTACTGGCGCTGATCGGGCGTGATGATCGTATCGTCGAAGCCTTCCGCCAATCCGTGACCGCAACTCTGGGCTGGGCCGAGAAGAACCTGATCGAAGCGCGGGTCTGGGATACGAAGGCCAAGATGCAGGTTGTCGAAAAGACCGGCAACATGATCGCCGCGACGTTCCTGCACGACGTCAATCGCAACAATGAGCCGCAGCTTCATGTCCATGCCGTGATCGCCAACGCGACCAAGGCCTCGGACGGCAAGTGGCATGCGGTCCACAACGACCAGCTCTACCGGGGCCAGCACCTTATTGGCGCGATACACAATGCCGAGCTGCGGGCCCGGATCGAGGAACTCGGTTATGAGACTACCCCGGCGCGCAATCCGATCGACGGCGCCTTCGAGATCAAGGGCGTCTCCCGCGAGGCGATCGATGCCTTCTCCACCCGCCGTGAGCAAATTCTCGAGGCTTTGGCCCGGGAGGAGCGCAGCAGTCCCCGTGAACGCGAACTGGCGGCGCTCGCCACCCGCCAAGCCAAGAACCCCGAATTCAGTCCCGAGCAGCGCGGCGCGGAATGGCAGGCAACGGCTGAGCGGGTCGGGTTCGACGGCCGAGCGCTGATTGATGCCGCTGCCGAGCGTTCCACCCAGCGCGAAACCGCCTGGGCCCGCGTGGTCGAAGGTGCGCGCGGGATCGGTGCGCGGGGCCTGGCCATTGCCGGTGCGATGGGCCTCACGCCAAAGGATGGCGATCCGCTGGTGCCCGAACGGTTGGGGCGGCTCGATCCAAAGGTCTTCGCGGCGGCACAAGCCGTCGCCTCGGCCGTCCGCGATCTAGGCGAGCGCGAGGCAGCCTTCGGGCGTAACGAGCTTATCCGCACGGCGCTCGAACGCGGCGGTCCCGTTACCGTCGCGGACATCGAGGCGCGGATCGAGACGCTGGAGGCCAAGGGCCTGCTGATCGGCGGTGAGCGGTTGATGACGACGCAATCGGCGTTGGCATTGGAGCACCGCGTGATCGCATTGGCAGAAGCGGGTCGCGATTCCGTGCAACCGCTCGGCCAGGGCAATGATCTCGGCGCCAACCTCCAGCAAGCCGCCCGCGACCTTGGCCTGCGGCGTCTCAACTCCGGACAGGAGCGTGCAGGGACCGATGTCCTGCAATCCCGCGACCGGGTGCAGTTGATCCAGGGCGGTGCCGGTGTCGGCAAGTCGGCGGCGCTGATGCCGGTGGCGGCCATGCTGAAGCAGGATGGCCGTAGCCTCTTTGCACTGGCCCATGCCGGTCGCACCGCGCGTGATTTCGGGGCGAAGCTCGATGTGCCAGCGTCGACGGTCGATAGCTTTCTTGGCCGGTTCAAGCGTGTGCTCGATGGCACGGCCAGCCCGGAGAGGATGGCGGAGGCAAAGGCAACGCTGTCCGGCTCGGTCATCCTGGTCGACGAAGCCTCGCAGATCGGCAACGAACGGCTCGCCAAGCTGATCGAACTGGCGAACGGCATGGACGTCTCGCGGCTGATCCTCGCCGGTGATACCCGTCAGCTTCCTGCCATCGAGGCCGGGAAACCTTTCGAGCTGCTACAGAAGGAAGGCTTGGCTACCGCCACCATAACCGAGAATCTGCGTGCCCAGTCGCCGCCGATGAAGGCCCTGAATGACGCGCTGGACAATCGGAACCTTGGCCGGGCTTTCGATCTCTTGAAACCCAACACCGTCGAGGTTCCCTTTGCCAAGGGGCCTGAGACCGCCGCAAAGCTATGGGCCAAGCTTCCGGAAGGCGAACGCGATCGCACCCTCCTGCTCGCATCGGGCCGCGCCATGCGCACTGCCGCCAATGCGGCGGTCCAGCGCGAGCGGATGACGCGCGGAGAGTTGGATGGCGAGGAAAAGCGGGTGAGCGTCCTCGACCGCGTCACCATCACGCGCGAGGGGGCGCGGCAGATGAAGGGCTATCAGGACGGGCGGATCGTCGAGTTCCGCACCGACCTGCCGAGCCAGGGTTTTGTTCGCGGCGACCGCGGCGAGGTAAGAGGCGCCAAGGACGGCAAGGTCGAGCTCGCCATGTGCGACGGCTCGGTCCGCCAGTTCACTCCCGACAAGCTGCCTCGCAATCTCGCCCACGATGCCGTCTCAATCTACCAGCAAAAGAACATCGGTGTGTACGAGGGTGACCGCATTCGCTGGACCGACAATGACCGCCAGCGCGGGCTGCTCAACGGCGACTTCGCACAGATCGAATCCATCGGCCGCCATTCGATGATCGTGCTGACGCGCGACGGCGAGCGGCACGAACTCAGTCGCGGCGACCGGATGATCGAGCGGCTCGACCTCGCTTACGCCATCAACGTCCACATCGCCCAGGGCATGACCGCCGACAACGGCATCATCCTGATGAGTGAGAGGGAAAAGTTGCTCAACTCTACCCAGTCGTTCCTCGTCGCCGTCACCCGCATTGCCGACAGCGCCACCTTGGTGGTCGACAATGTCAAGGCGCTCGAGCGCGACGTAACCCGCAACATCGGCGGCAAGACGTCGGCCATCGAAACGGCTCAATCGAAGCCGGCGATCCAACTGCCGGTCCCGGAAAAGACACTGGATTTCGATTTCGGGCTCTGAACCAGCCCACACCGCACATGTTCACACGTCCACATGTGAACATGCCCACACGTGAAGGAGTTCACATGACCACTATCGCGATTGTCAGCCAGAAGGGTGGAACCGGAAAAACCACCCTGGCCATTCACCTCGCCGCCGCAGCCGAGCGCAAGGGCGAGGTGGCGCTCGTTATCGACGCCGACCCGCAAGCGACCGCCAGCCAGTGGGCGGCCTGGCGGGACGAAGCACCGCCCGAAGTGATCGACAGCGCCCCGCCGCGCATCGCCGCAAAGATTGCCCAAGCCAAGGAAGCGGGCGCGACGTTCATCGTGATCGACACACCGCCCCATGCAGACACCACAGCGAGCAAGGCGATGGAGGCTGCCGACCTGGTGCTGATTCCCTGCCGCCCGAGCGCATTCGACCTGGCCGCGATCCGGACGACAGCGAGACTGGTCCAGCTACTCGCCAAGCCTGCGTGGGTGGTGTTCACTGCTGGTCCGCCGCACGCCGAGCGAATTCACGCCGACGCTGCCGAGCTGGTGGCCGGGTTTGGCGTTTCCGCCTGTCCGCACCGGATCGCAGACCGTGCAGTGTTCAGGCACGCCAGCGCCGCAGGTAAGACCGTGTTCGAGATGGAGGCTGATGGGAAGGCGGCACGCGAGATCGAACATGTCCACATGTGGGCATGTGCACATGTGAACATGGCTACACGTAAGCAAGTGAAAGGAGATGCCGAATGAGCCGTTTTGCTAAACTGGCCGACAAGCCGAAGGAAACGGCTGAACCACGCGCGATTGCGGGCGAGGTCATCACTTCCGCCGTTCTGCCGCCAAGCCGGATCGGACGTAAGGCAGTATCAGGATATTTCTCGCCGGAAATGTCGCTGGCCCTGCACACGTGCGCGCGGAGGGGTGGAATCAGCCTGCAGGCGTTGATGGCTGAAGCGTTTGACGATGTTCTACGCAAGTACGGTGAAAGTCCGATTGGCCGCTAGTGGGGACGATTCGGAAAGTCTCCTTTCTATGCTGAGGTTAACTAGGGTCAGGACCCATTAAAAGCTTGCAAGCGGCATGATTGGTTGATTCAATGGCGGCGTCTAGGAGGCGTTGGCGATGGATCATCCTTATTTGCTGAGCGAGGCGCAGATGCGCCGGATTGTGGCGTTTTTCCGCTATCGCACGGTATTCCGCGGGTCGATGACCGGCTGATTGTGTCGGCGATCATCTTCGTCATCAAGAATGGCCTGCGATGGCGCGATGCGCTGCGATCCTAAGGGCCGCACAAGACGGTCTACAATCGCTTCATCCGCTGGAGCCGTCTGGGCGTGTTCAACCGCATCTTCGTCGAGCTGGCGGGCAAAGCCGGGGAGCCTGACCGGATCAAGATCGATGCGACGCACCTCAAGGCCCACCGCACGGCGGCAAGCCTCTTAAAAGGGGGGGCTCTTCCCCGATGTATCGGGCGCACCAATGGCGGCTTGAACTCGAAGCTTCATGCGGTCTGCAATGGCCTCGGTCGTCCCATCGCGATGCTGTTGACCGAAGGCCAGATGAGCGACCTTAAGGGCGCGGTTCTGCTATTCGATGCTCTGTCCAACGCCAAGGAACTGCTGGGCGACAAGGGCTATGACGGCGACTGGTTCCGCGCCGCCCTGACCGCGCGCGGGATCACCCCCTGCATCCCGCCGAAATCCAACCGCAAGGTGCAATATCACTACGACAAAGCGGTCTACAAAAAGCGCCACCTGGTCAAGAACCTGTTCGCCAAAATCAAGGACTGGCGGCGCATCCACACCCGCTATGATCGCTGTACACATACCTTCATGTCCGCCATCGCCGTAACCGTCACCTTCTGGTTGTGATCAATGAGTCCTGACCCTAGTCCGATCCCTGTACAGTTGACCAATCGATCTCCTGCCATAAGGGCTTTGAACTATATAATAGGGAATTCAATTGTTTACGCAGGAAAACGATCCGAATTCTGGTAATTCAGGTCGATTGGACAAAGCGTTCGTCCATCCGTCGCTTACCAAGTATTTCTGCGGCGGTGTGACGGCCCGCTGCCGGGATCACGGGTGTAGAGACTGGTCGATCTGTGTCGCTGTGTGCGGGGCGGTGCGTTGTCCGACTAGGTGTCGGAAACCAGCGGGTGCGACTTGCGCGTGCTGAAGGTGACGAGGCTGTGCCAGAGATAGCTGTTGGCCGTGATGGCGACGATCATACCAGTCTGAACCCAGACGGGCGACCAGTGAAGAACCTCGACACAGAACGGGAGCGTGATCAGGTTCACGACATAAGCGATCAGGTAATAGGACGCGAACCGCAGGAATTCCATGAATCCCCTGGATTTTGATTTGAAGACGATTGACTTGTTCGTCATGTAAGAAAACAGAATGCAGATAATGTAGCTGACCGTCATGATCAGGACGTAGTTAACGCCAAGCGGATTCAGCAGGTAATATAATAGGGGAAATGCGATAATCCCGAAGATGGTGTTGACAATGCCCATCACGCCGAACCTGAATATGCGGTACCTGCCGAGCGTGGTCTTGACGCGATCCGCTAGGTCGAAAAACAACTGCATTACCTGTAATCCCTTGATCATTTACGATCGGCCCGCCGGTGCATTTGCCGGTCCGTCCCTGTGCTACGTATCGCTGCTGCCGGTGCGGCCACCTTCACTTGCGCTTCGGGAGGGCTGTCTTCGCGATGTCAATTGACCTATCCGATCTTGCCGCTAGGATCAAACCCACTCCTCTCGCGCAGTGCACTCTGGACGTGCGAGGGCGCGCGGTAGACGAGAATTACATGAAAAATGCAATATTTATCACGGGAGCTTCGTCCGGGATCGGCAAGGCGCTCAGTCTTAGGCTGGCCGGAAACGGCGTTGCGCTGGGCCTGTTGTCGCGGGGTCGGGACGCCTCGCTCGAGGAGGTTGCGGCCCTTTGCCGAGAGAAAGGTGCCGAGGTCTTTGCCTATGCCGCGGACGTATCGGACGCGGTGGCTACCGCTGCGGCGGCGCAGGCATTTCTGGACCGGGTGGGCCGGATCGACGTGGTGGTAGCCAATGCCGGGGTATCGGCGGTGGACCAGGATGATGAGGCGAACTGGCTCGACATCTCGAAAGCTAACATGGACGTCAACTTCTATGGGGTCATCAATACCATCGTGCCGTTCATCGATACGCTGAAGCGCCAGAAGCATGGTTCATTGGCGATCATATCGAGCATATCCGCACTGCGCGCGACGCACAACTCCGGCCCTTATTCGGCGTCGAAGGCGGCGGTGAACCTGTGGAGCGAGGGTCTGCGCCTGCGGCTGCGCCCATTCAAGGTCAGTGTGACGACGCTGTGCGTCGGGTTTGTCGATACGGCCATGACGCGGTCGAACAAGTTCTGGATGCCGGGGCTGATCAGCGCTGACAAGGCAGCCGCGCTGATCGATTCGAAGATCCGCCGGAAAGTCCGGCTCACGGTATTGCCATGGACCTCCGGTGGGATATGGGCGATCTTTCACCAGATGCCCGGCCGGCTGTATGATCTCGTGATCGATACGGCCAAGAAACGGCAGCAATAGCGAGACCGGGCCGGGGGCGAATGGTATGTCCTTCCGCCTTCGCGACTTGCCTCGCGGTTTACCCTCTCAGAAGCGGGCGATGGTCTGGATATTGCCCAGCTTCAATCCCAGTGCGCGCTTCGGTAGGGGCACCTTGTCAAGCTTCAGCCCGAAGGCGTGCGCGGCTTGGCGGATCATGAAGTCGAGTGGGAAGTGGTTCGTGCTGCGCGCGACGTTCACCGATCCATAGCCGCTTTTCTCGAGCAGGGCGGTGATGGAGCGGGGATTGTAGACTTCGGGATGTTGCAGGCAGAATGGTGGCCACCGCGTCGCCATGAGCTTGCGTAGCAGCGACTGTTCATTGTGGGTCACGATCAGCAGGGCCCCGTCGGGCCTCAGTTTGCTGCGGATGGCGCTGAGCGTGGTGAGCGGATCGAGCAGGTGATCGAGCACGTGGATCATTACCGCCAGTCCTACCGAGCCGTCGGGGACCGTGGAGAAATCTTCCATCTCAGCCAGGATCGTGTTCGAACAGTCCCCCGTCGCGCGGGCGAGGGTGGGATGAACAGCGACATTGGGTTCGAACAGCCAGAAGTGCCCGAACTTGCCGCTGGCTGCCGCCTGCTGGGCGACATAGCCGACGTCCGGGCCGATCTCCAGATAGTCACCGCCCGATGGAACCAGATCGGCCACGGCCTGCCAATAGCCCTGTTGGGTTGCCACCAAGGCTGCCGATGGCACAAGATCCATGTTGGGCGCCATATCGGCATAGAGCTGCGCGATCTGGTCCGATTGGAAATACTCAGGGCAATAGAGCAGCTTGCACGCCTGGCATCGGGCGTAGCTGAAGAAAACCTTTTCCTTGAACAGCCCGCTCCAGAATTTTTGGATTTCGGCAAATTCGAGGCTTTCCCCGCAGCGCGCGCTGCTCACCTCAGTGGTCGCCGATGTGCCCCCGCACAGCGGACAATTACGATGAAGATAGGTGTCCATTGTTCACTAATTCCCTGCTTCTCTCGTCCTTAGCCGGCTACCTCGCGTTAGCTGGCCTCCAATCGTCCCGCGACAGCCGAAGGACCGGGACCGGCCCTGTCCCCGCCGCCGGACGCATTCATTCCGTCCCGGCTGGGCCCTAGAATCAGGACACTTTCGAGGCATCCGAAAGGCGAACATTTCGGGCCAAAGGACCCGCCGGGAAGACTGGATATATCGACATATTCCTGCGCTTTCCCTCCTTGCGCTGAGCCATTTCGATTCAAACTCGAAGATGTCCTGATTGAGTTTGAACCCCTAGTCATCCAGCAGGTCGATCATCATGTTCTCGCGCAGCACTTCGCGCGGCAGGAAGGGCGACAGGTCTTCCAGTGCTGGCGAGGTGATCCGGCCATCGGGATGCTGCTTCGCGCCGAGTTTGGGCGCGAAGGATACGTTTTCGTCGATCATGATTTCGCACAGGGACGGGCCATCGCCATTGACCGCGTCGGCCAGCGTCTTCTTCAGGTCGCCGTGGTTGTCGACCTTGGCATAGCTGAACCCGAACGCGCCGGCGACCTTGCCGAAATCGGGAAAGGTCACGTTGCTCTTGGGACCGCCGCCCACTTCTACGCCGTTGAAGAAGTTGCGGTGGGTCTGGAAGATCGAGACGTAGCCGCCGTTGTTCAGCAGGATGACCTTCACCGGCAGGTCGTACCCCGCTATGGTTTGCATTTCCTGGAGGTTCATCATGATGCTGCCATCACCGGCGACGCAGATGACGCGGCGGGCTCCGGGCATGGCGGCGCAGACCCCGATCGCTGCCGGCAAGTCGTAGCCCATCGTGGCGCAACCCGAATTGGTCCACAGCCGCTGGCCCTTGCGCAGGAACGCGGTCTGGAAACTGACAACGCAGGCGCTGCCATTGCCGGTTACCACCACGTCGCCCTCTTCGAGGACATCGAATAGCGCTTCCATGGCGACATAGGGATTGCACAATACGTTGGTGTGGTATTCGGGCATGACCACCGGGAACTTGCGCTGCCGTTCGACGGCCCATTCCAGCCACTGCGTCTGCTGCGCGGTCGGCGCGTCGGGTGCCGCCTCGATCAGGGCGGGGATGAGGTCCTTGAGGTCGGCGACCACCGGCATGTCGGGCTTGACGTTAGGCTTGAGCAGTTCGATCGGGTCGATGTCGACCCATACCTTGTAGGCGGCGCGGGCGAAGCTTGACCAGTTGTAGCTGACCTGGCGGATGTTGAGCCGGCTGCCGAGGACGAGCAGGAAATCGGCGCTCTGCGTGACCATGTTGCCGCCGCGGTCCCCGATGGTTCCCGGGCGCCCGCAATACAGCGGATGGTCGTTCCAGACGACGTCGTGGGCATTCCACGCAGTGACCACGGGTATGCCCAGCTTTTCGACGAGGGCGAGGAACTGTTCGTGGGCGCCCGACAGCCGCACGCCGCCGCCGGCCAGCACGACCGGGCGTTCGGCCTGCCGCAGTCGCTCGATGATCTGGCGGGCGGCGGCGGGGACGTCGGTGCGCTTCCACGGTTCGTCAAGCTCAGCCGGATCGAAGCCGGGATAGAGGTCGGCCGGATCGATCTTGGCGGCCTGCACGTCGAGCGGAATGTCGAGCCAGGTCGGCCCCGGACGTCCGCTGCGCGACAGGTAGATCGCCTTTTCGAGGTGGTAGCGGATCGACAGGGGATCGGTCACCATTTCGGCATATTTGGTGATGGTAGAAACGATCGGGGCTATATCGAGCTCCTGATCGCCATACTGCCGCAGAGGCAGGCCGGTATATCGCACCGTCGTTTCGATCTTCACTTGTCCCGACAGGACCAGCATTCCCACGGAATCGACATAGGCTCCGTAGACCCCGGTGATTGCATTGGTGCCGCCCGGGCCGGAGGTGACATTCACTGCCGCCAGCTTGTTGGTCAGTCGGCCATAGGCCTCTGCCGCCATCGCTAGCGCCTGCTCGTGGTGGCAAAACGTCGTGGTGAGGTCCGGGTGTGTGCCTATCGAATGGTTGAGGTGCATCGCGCCTCCACCGGTCAGCATGAACACGTTGCTGATGCCTTGCCGGACAAGTTCCTGTGCGAGCCAATCGGAAAGCTTGATTTTGTTCATTTAGTCCATCCATTCCAAATGGCCGTGCGGCGGATTGATTCATCCAGACCGATGCTGGGGATCAGTCCCAATTCCTTGCGAATTTTGCTGGTCGAAGGCACATAGCGTCCCGGATTCCAGCCCGGATCCGGCTTGCCCAAAATTTCAAACCGACCATCGTTTAGCTGCGTGGCGATCCGGTCGGCAAGTTCGCCAATGGACACCGCCTCCTCCGATCCAACATTGTAGGTGCTTCCGACCGGAGCGCGCAGTAAAATCGCCCACAACCATTCGGTCAGATCCGCGGCGTAAAGGTAGGAGCGCACCGCCTTACCGTCGCCCTGGACCACGCAGGACCGCCCGTTCATCGCATCTAGGATGAAGTTCCCCGCAGCAAAATGGATGCCGAGCGACAGCAGCGGCCCGAGCAATGCAAAAATGCGCGCCGTGATGATGTTCATGCCAAACTGGGTGTGGTAAATCGTGCAGAGCATTTCAGCGGCTCGCTTGCCTTCGCCATAGGCCGAGCGGTGGGTAAATAGGTTGGGCGCGCCGCGCCAGGTTTCGTCTACATGGGTCACCTCCCACGGCTGTTCGCCATAGACGGCACCCGAAGACAGGAAGAAGAACCGGGCGCCGCCGCTTTCGCGCGCGAAATCCAGCACCCTGCGCGTGCCGGTCAGCACGGTGTCGAACATCTTGCGGGGATCGTTGTCGTTGAGGTCGGCGCTGGCGTCGGTGGCGGCGTGGATTACGTGGGTATAGCGCTGCCCGTCGGGTTTCAGCGTCAGCACGTCACCGGCGACGAAGCGGAAGCCCTTGTATCCCGCGAGGTCGGGCGCCTGTGCGGCAAAGCGCGCCGGATCGCGCGTCAGGACGGTCGTCTCGATCCCGAGGCCCAGCCGTTTGTCGGCGACGCGAAGCGATTCCAGCATCCAGCGCCCGATGAAGCCGGTTCCGCCGGTGAAGAACAGGCGCCCCCCGGCCAGTCGCGGCCAGGTGGGGGCGAGGCGGCAATGGATTGTTTCAAGGTCTTCGGCAAAGATGGGATGGTGTGTCATGTCGCCACTTGAACTGGATGGGCAAGCCCGAGAGTGGGGGCGTGGCTGCGGTGGGCCTGGACGGACTGCCAGATCGTATCGAGCGCGAGGACCGCGAGGATCAGCATCAGGCCGAAGGGACGGGCGAACTGGCCTACCGCAATGCCGAACTGGCCGGTGACCGCATGTTGAGTCAGCCATGACCACGTTTTGACGTTCGGCAAGTAGGACAACACGATGTCGGCCGGGATGTTGATGAGATAGGCAGCGGCGATGGCGATGATCGGTCCAGCGCGGTGCCACGGCTCGAGGAAAACGAGGTAGACCACGAACAACTCGGTATAGCCGCCCGGTGAACGGCTGATCAGCGAGATGAGCAGCAGGATCAGGACCAGCCGGGTTTCCGGCACCGCACGGGGTTGCAGCCAGGCGGCGGCCAGCGCGGCAAGCCCAAGCCCGATGGCGATCCGCATCGACAAGGTCGCGACCAAGAGGAAGTTGTCATAGCCGCGCGAGGGGACGAACCGGAGGATGGGCAGGCCGCGATCGACAAGCCCGAACAAGTTGTTGAACGAGGTGGAATAGTAGACCTCCACCAGTGGGTCCATCCCGGTCATCACCACCCAGTTGGCCGTGTTCGAAGCGATTTCGAGCACGCTGCCGCCGCCGACGATAGCCCAGCTCATAAGGTAGGTGGCGATGGTCGCCAGGCAGGCGAATTCGAGCATTCGCCAGTTCCGCGTGATCGCGAGCGCCATGGTGGGCACGACCATGTAGGGCTTGAAATTGATCATCATGCCGGCGGCGAGCGCGCGCGGTAGGCGCCCCTTTGCGATGGAGCCGAAGGCCACGACAAGCGCGATGTAGCACAGGATAAGGAGATTGCCGCGCTCCAGCGTGAACAGCCCCGGATAGCCGAACGCGATCGCCACCGTCCGCACTCCGGCGCGGCTGGGCTGCACACGGCGCAGCGACAGCCAAGTGAGACCGATGGCGACGGCGTAGGAGATCAGGATCGCGGCGATCGAGACATAATCGCAGTCACGCGCGGCAAAGGGCGAAGTGACATAGCACCGGTCGATCGACAGGTACTTGAGCAGCGCAAAGGACAGCGGCGGATAGACCGCGCGCCACACCGAATAGGCCCCTTCGTGGTGCGCCCACCACGCCGGATTGAACCAGTCCATGAACGTGTCTTGCGGGTCCCAAATGAACGGCTGCGGCAGATAGCCGTGTGCTAAGAACCCGCGCAGGGTAACAAGTCCGCCGGTCAGAATGGCCATCAACAGCAGCGGTTCGGGCAGCGCGCCCAGTGCCGCCGACCATGGCCTGTTGCGCTTCATCCGGCGACCGTCGGGCGCGCTTGATCGCGGCCGTTCTCTGCCACCACGGTCCGGTCCGCCGGAAAGTTCAGGCGCTCCGCCTCGAGCACCAGCGGGACGTTGCGGGTGCGTTCGCAGATCATCCGGACCTGTTCGCCGAGCAGCCCCTGGAACAGGAACTGGATGCCGAACAGGCCGACCTGCGTGCCGAGGATCAGCCATACCCAGGGTGTGCCGCCGCTCAGCGCGGATCCGGCCGCCATTGCAAGCAGCAGCGCGGCCAGCGCCATGAACCCGAGTGACCACAGGATCGGCCGCCGCAACAGGCCCTTGGACGAGCCTGCGAGGCCCGAGGTGGCGAAATCCGCAAGTTCGCGGAACCCGTTCTTGGTTTCGCCGTGGAGCCGCTGCGGCCGGTCATAGGGGGCAAGCGCGAGCGCATAGCCGGTTTCAATCAGCATTCCACGAAAGAACGGCTCCGGCTCGTTCCAGCGGGACAGGGTATCGACCACCTCGCGGTCGAACAGCCCGAAGCCGGTGGCCCCCGGAACCACCGGGTAATCGGCATTACGCTCGAGGAAGCGGTAGCCGGTGCGCCGGACCAGGGTGAGCAGCACCCCGGCCCGTTCAGTCCGACGCACTCCGAGCGCGATCTTGGCACCGCCGCGCCAATGCGCGATCAACGGCCCCAGCAACGCCGGCGGATCCTGGAAATCTGCGCACATGCCGATCACCGCCCGGCCGCGGGCCTGGTAGATCGCGTGGGTGGGAGATCGCATCTGCCCGAAATTGCGTGTATTGAAGATCGCGCGAGCGTCGGGATCCTTGCTGCAGATTTCGCGTAGCACGTCGCGCGTGCGGTCGGTCGAGCAATTGTCGATGAAGATGATCTCGAAGGACGCTGCGTGCTGGCGCAATTCCTCGCGAACCGCCGCATAGATCAGCGGCGCGTTCTCCTCCTCGTTCATGCAGGGGATGACAACCGAAATTTCGGGAACTTGATCTGACATGTCAGCCTCAGCTTGCGGGTTTGGGGTCGATTTCGCGCAGCGAGAGGAACAGCCCGGTTGCCGGCGCATAGACTTCGACGAACAATGCGGCGAGGACCAGCAGCGCCAGCAAGGCGACCGGTATCGTGTTGAAATAGCGTTCGGAATCGACGTGTGCGGAATCCACGACGGCCACCTGCATCCGGTCCTGAGCGATGATCTCCTGCGATGCAGTCTCTTCGGCGATCCGTGAATAGACCTCGAACGTGGCCTGCGCGAAGGCGTAGTCACGATAGAGGTTGGCATATTGTAGCGAAATGCCGGTCAGCCCACCGACGGTTGGCCCCGATACGGTCGTCCGTGAGCTGCCGGCCGTGGCGAGTTGGCGCTGCAGCGCGGAGATCTGCTGTTCTGCAGCCCGCAGCCGGGGATTTTCCGGCCCGCTGGTAGAGCGCAGCGTGGCGAGTTCGACCTGCTTAGCCTGGATCTGTGACTCGAGGTTAGTGCGCAGCATGAGCTGCGAGCCGAGCTGCGCGCCCACGTCTGGCAGGCGGTTGGCGCGGCGGAACTCGGTCAGCACGGCCTCGGCCCGGGATAGCCGCGTCTGCGCGGAAAACAGGCGGTTTTCCACCAACTTGCGCTTTCGGATTACCTGATTGCGGACATAGTCGCCTAGCCGGTGGGCGACTGCATCAACATAGGCTTTCGTCACGGACAGGGCCCAGTCCTGGTCCCACGACTTAGTCTCGATCTCGATGATCCCGCCGAGCAGGGTGTGGATATCGACCTTTTTGCCAAGCGCGCGCTTTGCCGCAAGTTCGGTCGCATAGGAGCGGCCCGGACCGACCAGTGCAAGCTGGCGGATGACCTCGCTGGTCACTTCCTCGCTGCGTGCCATTTGTAGGTTCACCTCGACCGTGCTTCGATCTCCGCCCAGCAGCGACGATAGGTTGACGGTCTGACCAGCCCCGAAAATGTTGCTCAGGCCGCCGTCGCCCGGCACGACCTTAGCCCGCGCCAGATAGGGCTGGGGGAACAGGCATAGCACCACAAGGACTACGGCGAGTATGCCATAGGCGAACAGGCGCCATCGGCGGTTGCTAAACAATGAAGCAATCCGTGTCACTTGGTCACCGCTATGACCGAAGCGGCGGTCAGGGCGCTTTGCGAGGTCAGGCCGACAAGGTCGCGCAGCCTGGCCCAGAAGGCGCCGCGCTCGGTGTTGACGGGCACGAACACCAGGTCACCCGGCAGTGCCGCGGCCGAAAGCACCCCGTTGCTGCCCAGCAGCGAGCCGTTGGCGCGCACGACAAAGACGTGCTTCTTGTCTGCATAGCGCGAGAAGCCGCCCGCCAGCTTGATGTAGTCGCGGACCTTTATGCCAGGGTTGTAGCGAAAATCAGCCGAGCTGTTGACGAACCCGTAGATTCCAACACTAAGCTTTTGGTTGGGGATAAAGAGCGAATCGTTATTTTCTACAACGAAGCTGCCGGGCAGCTGGTTGGCGGAAGGGGCCACGTCCATCACCAGCCGCCCTTCGATCTTACGGTTTTTCAGCTGGCGGACCAGCTCGTCCACGGCCGCTTGGCGCAAGGTGGCATCGCCCTCGCGGGCCGTGGCTGACGTCAGCGGCTCGACGGTCAGGCCCAGGCGCAGTTCGTCGGTGGCCTTGGCGAAGCTTACCTGCTGCTGCCGGCGCATGCTGTCCCGCAGGAAAACTGCACCAAAAGGGTAGGCGTCGCTCGTCAGGCCGCCGGCCATGGCGACAACCTCGTCGAGGGTCGTGCCCGGCTTAACGAAGTAGCGGCCCGGCTTGTTCACTTCGCCGCCGACCGTTACCAGCGACTGCAGGCGGGATACTGGCTGGGCTATCCCAACCGCCGACAGCACGCGCAGAATCTGGCCGCGCTGCGCAACTTCGGCGAGTGCCTGGCGCGGGGTTATTTCTTGCCAGCCGTTGTCGTTCATCGGATTGAGGATGTGGACGCGGCCAAGGTCGGCCACGGTGTTGGCGCCGCCGGCATAGAGCAGCACATCGTTCAGCGTGTCGCGTGCGCGGGCCTCGTAGATCGCCTCGCGGTTGACGCTGCCGATGGCCGCCACCTGCGCACCCGCCGGCGCAACGAAGATCACGTCGCCGCTTTCCAGCGAGATGTCGCCGCGCTTGTCGCCCTTGAGCAGGAAGTCGTAGAGATCGAAATCGGATACCAGCTTGCCGCCCCGGCGCACCTGGATCGAGCGGAAGCTGCCACCTGCCGCCGGGCCGCCCGCCGCCAGAACGGCATTAATCAGCGTCGAGATGCTGCTCACCGTGTAAGAGCCGGGCTGCACTGCGAAACCGGTGACGTAGACGGTGATACCGTGTAGATTGCCAAGCGCAACCGACAGTTTGAAATCGCGGTACTGGCGGGAAACGCGGTCGGAAATGACTTGGTGCAGGTCGCGGTAGGCAACGCCTGCAACCGCAATCGCGCCGACGCGCGGCACGAAGACACGGCCTTCGGGATTGACCGTCAGGCGCAGGCTGTCGGCGAGTACCGTGCCCGTCAGCCCAATGATGACCTGATCGCCCGGGTTGATCCGGTAATCGAGTGGGATCGCCGAGGTGGGCGGCGCGACGAAATCGCGCGACTGCGGGATTAGCAGTTCGGCGCCGAAACGCCTGATCGGTCTGCCGCTGATTTCGGAGACGAAGTTTTCGAACTCGCTGGGCTTGCGGGCCGGTTGTAACGTTGCGCCGCGGCGCCGTTCAGACTGCTCGGAGCCGGGCTGGCTCGTGCCGTTTGTGTTCCAGTCTTCCTCGGTCGACTTTTGTGCCGCGTCCTTGCCGGTCAGGCTGTCAGGCTCGTAGGACGGGCCCGCATTGGAAGATGTGCCTGATTGGCTCGTCTGGGTAGTGACCGTTCCGGTGTCCCGGGTAGCACTGCTGGCCGAAACGCCGTAATCGCCCTGCAGCGGTTGGTCCGACGAGGAACGCGATTGCGCGTGGAGTGGCGCCTCCAGTATCAGCACCGCGCCAACCAGAACCGAGCCGGAAAGCAGCTGGAGGACTTTTGAAAATCTACGCATTGGATCAGTTAGTCCTAACAATCCCGAATGGCAGGACGGGATTTACATCAGCTAGGAAGAAACGCACAGGCTTGAATGCAATTAAATTGCGAGGACTGCCGGGGCGTCGCTGCCGACCCTGTTGCGCTATTGGAAAGGGGGACCTTGAGCCTTGCAAGCAAACCTGCGTCTCACCGGCTAGGCGAGGCTCAGAATGTGGCAAAAGTCCGTTTCCGACGCAGATCAGGCAGTGGCAACAGCCAGTCGCGCAGATTCCTGGCGATTCTTCATCATGTCGATCCGGGCAGCATCTTCTCTGGCGATCGCACTGTAGTAGGCCTGCTTGTTTTCCAGCCAAGCGAGTTCGAAATCGACTGCATTCTGGATGCCGGCTTCGATCGATGCAGTTTCCACCGCAGCGCCGTCAAACACCACCTTGCGGGTCTCGAAACGGTCCAGCCGGACCGCGCGGAACTGGCGCAGCGCGTCGATAGAGGCAGGTGCAACGGAGCCGCCTACCACCAGTTCGAGGTTGTTTAGGGCGCAGACGCGCGCAACCCGCAGCACCGCTTCGGTGATCGAAGGGTGGTTGATCGCATCGCGCGGCATCCCGCGCGACAAAGTGAAGTCGACCCGACCGAACACTATTCCGTCTACGTTGCCCTTGCCCTGCGCGACCATTCCGTCGAGATTGTCCAGCGTGGTCTGCGTTTCGAGGTTGAAGAGGAACTCCGTCCGCTCCTCGTTGGCACCGTGGGTCTTGGCCTTGGCCTCGACAAACTTGGACAGCGCATAAGGCGTCTCGACCATCGGAGCGATGATGTAGTCGACGCCGTACAACTTGGATGCAAGTAGATCAGAGACCGCTTCGCATCCGCCGATTTTCAGCGCGACACGCAAATTCGCGTAATGGGCCAAGTGGAGCAGGCGAAGAAACTCATCCGAGCGGGTTCCTTCAGCCTCGAATTCAGCCTTTACAGCAATAACACCAAAATCGTCGCGCCCCTTTTTGAGCACATCTAACATTTTGCGTTCATATATATTCACAAATCAATCTCCAACTTTAGCCATAACCTTGCAGCCCCCATTTTCAACCGCCTTGTCGCCCAAAAGCCGGTTTTATTTCGCTTTATTTGCTTTGTTAAAAAAGTCAATCGGATTGATTTAGGGCCTGTTGAGATTCACCGGGAGTTGATGACAGCTGAGCATAGTTGGATCAAGGCCACGAAGCTCTGATCGGTTTTGCAGGCACGCATGGCGATGCGCTTGAACTCTTTGAGTTTGCAGAAGAAGTTTTCGATAAGGTGGCGCCACTTGTACATCTCCAGATCGATGTCGATGGGGCTGATCCGTTGCGGCATCTGTGAGATGACGACCTTCGCCCCGCGCTGGTTGAGTTCTTCGACGATCCAGTTGGCATCGAAGGCTTTGTCGCCGAGCAGAGCGCCAAACTCGACGCCTTCGATGAGCGGGGCCACGCCGATGGTGTCATAGCGATTGCCGGGCAGCAGCACGAACCGCACGAGATTGCCCAAGGCATCGCAAAGGGCGAGAATCTTGGTCGTCCAACCACCCTTGGACTTGCCTATGGCCTGATTTTGAGTCCCCCTTTTGCGCCGTGGCCGTGCCGGTGGACCTTGACGATTGTCGCATCTACACAAGCGTATTCCATGTCGGGATCGCCCGACAACGCCGCGAAAATCCGCGCAAAAACGTCGGCTTTAACCCAGTCACGATAGCGTCGAAAGGCCGTGTTCCACTTGCCGAACTCGGGCGGCAGGTCACGCCAGGGGCTGCCTGTCCGGGCAATCCACAGTATCCCTTCGATGAACATCCGGTTGTCGGTCCCGCTGCGCCCCGGATCACTCGACTTGCCCAGGCAAAGCGGTTCAATCAATGACCATTGGCGATCCGTCAGGCATAGGCGTGTCATTCAAAACTCCCTTCACGGAGCTTGAATCACAACCTATCCTCAATGTGAATCCTGAATCTCAACAGGCCCTAG